>JAJFIE010000302.1 GCA_021775275.1 Rhodospirillales bacterium
TGCCCTATCTGGATATTGACCTGAAATACTACGATCTCAGTGTCGAGAACCGCGACGCAACCGGCGATCAGATCACCATCGATTCTGCCAATGCCATCAAGGAACACCGGGTCGGGGTGAAGTGCGCGACGATCACACCGACGCCCGCCCGGGTCGAGGAATTCGGTCTGAAGGAAATGTGGCGCTCACCTAATGGCACCATCCGGAACATCATCGGCGGCACTGTTTTTCGCCAACCGATCATCTGCAAGAATGTACCGCGTCTGGTCCCTGGATGGACCCGGCCAATTGTCATTGGCCGACATGCTTTTGGTGATCAGTACCGGGCCACGGATTTCAAATTCCCCGGCGCCGGCAAGCTGACCCTCCGGTTCGACCCGGACGACGGTAGCGAACCCATCGTGAGGGAAGTATTTCAGGCTCCGGAAGCCGGTGTCGCCATGGCCATGTACAATCTGGACGAGTCCATTCGCGGATTCGCGCGGGCATCCCTGAACTACGGCCTCGATCTTGGCTGGTCGGTGTATTTTTCCCACAAGGACACCATCATGAAACAGTATGATGGTCGGTTTGTTGAGTTGTTCCGTGAAGTCTTTGATGCCGAATTCGCCGATGCGTTTGCGGAAAAGGGTATCGTTTACGAAGACCGTCTGATCGATGACATGGTTGCCTGCGCCATGAAGTGGGATGGCGGGTTCGTCTGGGCCTGCAAGAATTATGATGGCGATGTGCAGTCGGACACCGTTGCACAGGGTTTTGGCTCTCTTGGTTTGATGACCTCAATTCTGATGACGCCCGATGGGCAAACCGTCGAGGCGGAAGCCGCCCACGGCACCGTAACCAGGCACTATCGCCAGCATCAGGATGGCAAGGAGACCTCCACCAACCCCATCGCGTCCATCTTTGCCTGGACAGGTGGGCTGGCCGCACGCGGTAAATTCGATGGCACCCCCGAGGTTACCCGGTTCGCTGAAACCCTTGAGAGGGTCTGCGTCGAAACCGTCGAAAGCGGTTTCATGACCAAAGATCTGGCCATCCTTATCGGCCCGGACCAGGCGTGGATGACCACAACCCAGTTCCTCGACAAGCTCGACGAAAACCTGAAAGCGGCCATGGACGCGTAGGTGTTTGATTAAAAAAGCGAACCACGGGAGCGCAAAGGCACCGGGAAGAAATGCGTCGTTTGCTTCTTTCCGTCATGTCCATGAAAACGAGCATAGGCATTGGCTGGATTTCCGGACTCTCGTCTGCGCGGAAACAACAGGCTCTTGAGCACAAACCCACAAGCCAGAGATAATCTTACATTTTCTCTGCACCTCTGCGTCTCCGTGCTGAATCTGCCTGATGGAACAAATGATCGGATCAGGCGTCTTGTTCCCCGCCCTGAAGCGCTTCCCGTACGACACGCAGGGTTTCCGTGATATTGATCGGTTTCGTCAGGTAGGCATGGAACCGGGCGTCTTCCGCTCGCTCCACATCATTCTTCATGGCGGCGGCGCTGATGGCGATCACGGGAATTGAGCCGGTCTCAGCGTTGGCACGGAGTAATTTCGTGGCTTCAATACCATCCATTCCCGGCAACTGTATATCCATGAGGATAAGGTCCGGTTTTTCCGCTCGGGCAATTTCCAGACAGGTTTCCGCGCTGGTCGCCACTTTCAATGTGACGTTTGGGACGTCGTCAAAAACACTTTCCATAAGAACGATGTTGGCGGGGTTATCCTCGACGTAGAGCACGGTGTTGTGGCGTGTTAAAATGTCCGGTATGGATTCCAGTGCATGGGCGGCGTCTATCCCCGGCTCGCCGAGGAGTTCATGAATATCCTTGTTCGCCGTCGGGAGATCAAACCAGAAGGTGCTGCCCTTGCCAACCTCCGATTCAAACCCGATGCGACCCATCATCAGCTCAACAAGCTGTTTCGATATTGTCAGACCAATCCCGGTTCCTTCAATATCCAGCGCTTCGCGACCAAGGCGGTTAAAGGCCTCGAAGACTTTGTCTTGCGCGGGCGCCGCGATTCCTGGGCCGGTATCCTTGACGCTGATCCGGATCATGGCGTCGGGCATCTCAGAAGCATCAACGGTGACCGCGCCGCCCGCACGGTTATACTTCACCGCGTTGGATAACAGGTTCAATATCACCTGCTTGACACGTGTGGGGTCGGTGTAGATGCGCGGCAGTGATTTGCCGGCAATGTTGTCGACAAAAGATATTCCCGCAGGTCCGGCAAGCCGTTGAGTGATGGAAAGGCAATCGCCGATGGTTCCCGCCAGATCGACGGACTCATTTGCAAGAACCAGATTTCCCGATTCAATTTTTGAAAGATCAAGAACCTGTGTGACCAGTTCGAGTAAATGTTCGCCGCCTGTCTTGATATGAGCGACAGAGTCTTTCTGGCCCATTGTGAGGGGGGATTTGGGATTTAACTCCAGCAGTTGGGCAAAGCCGAGAACTGCGTTCAGGGGGGTTCGAAGCTCATGGCTCATGGAAGACAGAAATTCCGATTTGGCGCGATTGGCCTTTTCGGTTTCGGCGATGGACTCTCTTAACGCCTGCTCCCGCTCGACCCGATTGAATACCTGACTCATTTCCCCGGCGATATGGCTCAGCGTATCGAGGAAATCTCCGGCCGACTCTTCAATTTGAAACGAAAAAAATTCCATCACGGCGGCTACGCGCCCTCCAACGAAAACCGGAATGGCGAATCCTGATTTTACGTCGATATCGGTCGCCATTTTTGTCCGCAGAAAACGGCCATCCTGATGTAAATCAGAGATCCACAGCGGGCGTCTGCTTTCCATCACCCGGCCCGGCAATCCGATCCCCGCCCTGAATTCGGTTTCATTAGTCAGTTTTTTGAATGCGGCGGCTTTCTCCGGGTTTTCCAGGTGCCAGATATCGCTGGAAATCAACAGGTTTTCGTCTTCCGGTGACAGGACATACACATGTCCAACGGGCCAGCCCTTGAATTCACAAACCGCTGTCAGGCAGGCAAAGAGCGCGTCATCGATTGATACCGCCTCATTCGCCTGTGAGGCTATCGTTAACAATAGCCGCACAAGGTTGCTCTGTTCCCGGACAGCCCGCTCGGTTTTCAGCTGTTGCGTGATATCTCTCACGGCCCCGATGAAGAGTGTTTCACCATCGACATTCATCTCGCTGATAGACAGGTTCATGGGGAACACTGTACCGTCCTTGCGTAATCCTTCCACGTCCCGCCCGATTCCGATGATCCGGGCATTGCCGGTCTTGCGGTAGGCTTCAAGATATGAGTCATGCTCACTCGCGAACGGTTCCGGCATCAGCATGCTGACGTTTTTACCGGCAATTTCCGGGAAGGCGTAGCCGAAGATGCGTTCAGCAGCCGGGTTGGCGCTTTTGATGATACCTGCCGCATCAATGGAGATAATGCCATCCAGGATGGTCTGGAGGGTGAGGCGATGGCGCTTTTCGCTTGCTTCAAGGGCTTTGAATACAGGATTGCTGATGGAAAAAAACAGAAATGCGCCAATAACAATGGCCAAACCACCGACACCGGCAATAATTGCAACGGCGGTGATAAACGGGCTACGAATTTCCGACAGATCGACCTTGGCGACGATGCCAAGACCCAGTTCGGCGATCGGCTCATGGGCGGCGAGAACCGTTTCGCCACGGTAGTCCAATCCCAGAACCGTTCCGGATTGATGCAACAGGGCCCGGCGCATGGGTTCCGCAAGATCCGAGGCAAACGGGATAGGAACCGGCTCATTGTCCGGCAGGTGGTGATGACGGAACAGGAAGATAATCTGTTCGCCATCACGCGCGCCAACGACGAATTCGCCAGTCTCACCAAACCCCTTATACGTCGAGATCGCTTCTCTGAGTTGGGAAATCGTTGCGCCTGCCGTGCTTTCATGTTGGTCGGTCAGATCAGATTTTTTATCAAATCGCGCAACGACCTCGATCAGGCGCGCCTGACTCTTCACCATCTGGATAAGGTCCTGGCGTTTGACTTCGTAGGCCGTGTCATAGAGCACCTTGATAGCGATTCCACCGACGATGGTCGCCAGTAATGTCAGAATCGCGACCAGCAGGTATAACCGTTTCATGTGCGTCTGTGTTCCCCGACACCTCTCCTCCCCCCCAAGAGGTGCGAATGATTGCATCTGCGCAACCGAAATCCAAACACATATCAATATGGAAAATGAGGGGGCGCCTTTACACTCACGCTTGGCTATTCCCCGGCGACCGGCGACAAGGCATCAATTTTTATCGGTGCGCGGGGTCGCACAAGTGCACAGCCGATCAGGGTGAGGATAAGTGCGCCCCAAATATACACGGAATGTCGTTCGCCAAAGAGAATCATGCCCCACATGACGCCGGCAAGGGTGATGATATAGGCGGACTGGCTGGCGAATACCGGTCCTGATGTGCGGATCACATACAATAGCGAGGTAAACGCGAGGCCACTGAGCACGCCTGTGCCTGTCGCCGCCCATTGCACCGTTCCCCATGCTTCAAACACCGGCAACAGGGTATCGGTGAACAGGGCGACAGGCGCGAGCAAGAAAACCGCGCCAAGCTGCCGCCCGCAACTGAGCTGAACCGAAGAAATACCGGGAGGGCGCATGCCGCCCGCGTAGCAGTTCTCCAATGACATGCCGACGCTGGCGCTTAAGGCCAACAATACCCATGGCGCCAGCCCCGGGTCGGGCAGCGCGCCTTCGGGAACCACCAGCAGGGCCATGGCGAAAAAGCCAATGACCACACCCAGCCAGCGCACGCGGTCGCCATGCTCGACACGAAACAGCATGGAGAGCAGGTAGGTGAACATGGGCATGCTGGCAAAGGCGATAGCAACGACGCCCGCTGGCAGATATCTGGCTGACCAGAACAGGGCGATGGCCGGATATCCCACACCAAATGCCCCGCAGAACAGGCTGAACCCCATAACACTGGGCCGGGGAATGGAAGGGCGAAAGCGGAACAGGCCAAAGGTCAGCAGCATGCCACCACTGACGATCACCTGCCATAGGGCCAGGCCGACGGGATGTCCGCCGTGGGTGATGGCCATCTTTGAAAACGACAACCCGAGGCCCCATGCCATGCCCATGAAGAGCAGCAGGGCGTAAGCGAGCGGACGCTCAGGTCCGCTGGTGGCCTGTATGTTGTTGTTCTGCCTGCTGTCCTGACTGGGGTTCATTCCCGGCGTATTCCGCGTGATCCGTGATGCTTGGTCCGGACAAGACCATATTGGATTAAGCGCCGCGTGTATCGCATGGAATTTGGGGTGGAAAGGCCTTGACGATAGGGGGTGCGTCCCTTACAAACCGGCGTTCCCGCAATGGAGTACCCGAAATTGCGGTGATGTAGAATGACTTCTTGTTGACGAGTTTGAGGAACAGACCCATGGCCCGACGTTGCGCGCTGACCGGCAAAGGCGTACTGACCGGAAATAACGTGAGCCACGCTCACAACAAGACCCGCCGTCGGTACCTGCCGAACCTGCAGGTGGCCTCGCTGATGAGCACTGTGCTGGGTGAAAGCGTTCGGCTCAAGCTGTGCACCAGCGCCCTTCGCACGGTTGAACACAAGGGCGGGCTTGATGAGTTTCTGCTCGATACCCGCGATGTTGACCTGACGCCGGAAATGGTGCGTCTGAAAAAGCGCGTAAGGAAGGCCCGGGCCGCCGCATAAAACAGGCTGGACTATCAGCAGGCAGGAAAAGGCTCGCTTTGCGGGCCTTTTTTATTGGCCGTTTTTATTGCGGCTTGCGGCGTAGCAGGATGATCCGGTTGTTGGAGGTATCCGATACCCAGATATAGCGTCCATCCACGGCGATGCCTTCCGGGCCGTCCAGTGTATCGCCCGCAATATCACCATCGATATCGCCTGCCGGGGCGAAGTCCTTGCCGGTCAGCATGCGGATACGGTCATTGCCTTCATCGGCAACGAACAGCATGTCATTTTCATCCAGCCCCAGATATTTGGGCTCATCAAATCCATATGTTTTTGTGTCCAGAACCCGGTGCAGGCTCAAATCCGGATTGAACACCAAAACCCGGTCATTTCCGGGATCGGTCAGATAGATTTTGCCGCTGGAATCCACACCCACATCATGGGGGCGGTCAAACGTGAGGCCAGCGGCCTCGGTCACGCTGGCTGTAACAGTGCCGTTATCCAGCACCAGCAGGGCATTGGCCCGTACATCCGCGACGTAGACCAGACCTGTCGGTGCGATGGCGACACCTTCCGGCCAGTTGATGCCATCGGACCATTCCTCGATGAATTCGGCCAGAACACCTGAATACTTGGTGACGCCGGCGAACTTCCATACCGCAATGCGACCGTTGGCGGGATCGGCGATATAATCCAGTCCATTTTGACCGAACGCCACA
>JAJFIE010000303.1 GCA_021775275.1 Rhodospirillales bacterium
GCTTGTAGGCGGTGGTCTCGGCAATGCCGTATTATTCTCCATTGGTCAGGCATTGCGCGCTCGCGGCTCGCGAGTGTTGTATTTTGCCGGATACAAGAGCCCGAAGGATCGTTATTACGAAAGCAACATCGAAGCCGCCTCCGATATGGTGGTCTGGTGCTGTGATGAAGGGCCGGGCTTCGAGCCGGAACGGCCCCAGGACCGCACCTTCGTTGGTAATATCATTGATGCTATGGCGTCCTATGCCAAGGGTGACCTGGGTCCCATAGGCATCGGTCTTAACGAAGCTGACCGCATTATCGTTATTGGTTCCGATGGCATGATGAATGCTGTACGTCAGGCGCGGTACAGCGTCCTCAAGGACCATTTGAAGCCCGGGCATGTAGCGATCGGCTCCATCAATTCCCCCATGCAATGCATGATGAAGGAAATTTGCGCTCAATGCCTGCAACGTCACATCGATCCGGATACCGGTGAGGAGACGGTGGTCTTTTCCTGCTTCAATCAGGATCAGCCTCTGGATAATGTGGACTTCGACTGCCTGCGCGCACGCCTGTCCCAGAACGGTGTGCAGTAAAAACTGACGGCCCAGTGGATCGCGCGGTGTCTCGATCACCTCAAAGCAACGGAAACGACGGTATCGCCAGACATGATTGCCGATCTGGGCGCGGGCATATAGTCTCCGTGTCTCAATTCCAGTCGGAGCACCCCATGACCAACGGCGACAACCGTCTCAATCTTCTTGAGGATCTCATAAAAAAGGCCAGCGCTGCCGGTGCTGATGCCGCTGATGCACTGTTTGTCGAAGGCATTTCGCTTTCGCTCGCCTGTCGCCTCGGTGAAACCGAGCAACTGCAACGCTCCGAAGGCGCCGACCTGGGCCTTCGGGTGTTCAAGGGAAACCGTCAGGCTATCGTGTCGTCTTCGGATGTTTCCGCAGGCGCACTGGACGAACTGGTATCGCGCGCCGTCGCCATGGCGGCTTCCGTTCCGGAGGATCCTTATTGCGGTATTGCCGACCCTGATCAGATTATGACGGATCGTGCAATCGATCTGGATATGTCGGAGTCCGGTGAGCCAACCGCAGATATCCTGAAAGGCCGCGCACTGGAGACGGAAGACGCAGCGCGCGCTGTTTCTGGCATTACCAATTCCGAAGGGGCCGAAGCAAGCTGGAGCCGTAGCGCGGTGGCGCTGGCGGCCTCCAACGGGTTTAGAGGGACCCGGCAGGGTACGCGCTCAGGGTTGAGCGTGTCAGTTCTGGCCGGCGAAGGTACCGCCATGGAGCGGGACTATGATTATGCCAGTGCGGTATTTTCCACGGATCTGCCCACCCCGGCTGAACTAGGCCGCCGTGCGGGCGAGCAGACCGTTGCCCGCCTTAATCCGCGAAAAGTCGGCTCCGCGCAGGTCCCTGTCATTTATGCACCCCGTGTTTCCGGCTCCATCCTCGGTCATCTGTCGAGCGCCATCAACGGTGCGGCGGTTGCCCGTGGCACCAGTTTCCTGAAGGATCATATGGGGGCGCGGGTTTTCCCCGAAGCCGTCACTATTGTCGATGATCCGTTGCGGCCCCGTGGTCTGCGCTCCAAGCCCTTTGATGGTGAGGGATTGCCGACGACACGGAACAGCATTATTGATCAGGGCGAACTGAAAACCTGGATTTTGAATCTCAGGAGCGCGCGGCAACTGGGTCTGGCGCCCTCTGCGCATGCGTCACGTGGTACGTCGTCACCACCGGGTGCGGGCGTGACCAATTTTTATCTGGAAGCCGGAGACCTCAGCCCGGCGGAACTGATGGCGGATATCAGCGAAGGACTTCTGATCACCGAAATGATCGGGCACGGTATCAACTATGTTACGGGTGACTACAGTCGTGGCGCCACCGGGTTCTGGATCGAAAACGGCGAAGCGGTGTATCCTGTCAGCGAAATAACCATCGCCGGAAATCTCAGTGATATGTTCGCCCATGTCACAGCAGCAAACGATTTGCAGTTCCGTTATGGCACCGATGCGCCCAGCCTGCGCATAGACGGCATGACCATCGCGGGCAAGTAATCGGGTTACGCGGATGCCTCTGCTGGTCGGATTCATTCCGTCATGCTAGTGTCGCGCATCGCGCGTTACGGGAAGTTAAGTCGTTGAACGAAAAGACGGATCACACTCAGCCAGGCTATACATCCAGCCGCGTTCTGATGATGCGATTGTTCCGCGAATACGTGCGGCGCTACATGGGATGGCTGGCGCTGGCGGCGGTATTCATGGGCGTAGTCGCAGGCGCGACGGCAATGAGCGCATGGTTGCTTGATCCGGTCATCAATGAAATTTTTATTGCCCGCAATGAAGAGATGTTGCTGTTGGTCGCCGGGGCCATCACCGCGACCTTCGCCGCCAAAGGCGTCGCCAATTACATCCAGACTGTATTGATGAGTATGATCGGCCTGCGCATTGTGGTGGATTGTCAGAACTGTCTGTTCGATCATCTGGCGCGGATGGATGTGAGCTTCTTCCAGAGCCAACCCGTGGGATCGCTTATTTCCCGGTTTACGGTGGATATTCATGCCATGCGGGGCGCCGTGTCCAATGCTTTTACCAGCATGGGCAAGGATGTCATGTCGCTGGTTGGCCTGGTGACGGTCATGGTCCTCCAGGACCCTAAGTTATCCGTGGTTGCCCTGGTGGTCTTCCCCATCGCCATCTATCCTATTGCGCGTCTTGGTAAACGGTTGCGCAAGGCTGTCGCCAATACCCAGCGGGAAATGGGTCTGATGACAGCCCTGCTGGGCCAAACCTTTCAGGGTATCCGGGTGGTCAAGTCCTACCGCATGGAGGACTACGAGAGCGCACGCGTGGGTGGATTGATTGACAAAATATTCCGTCTCAACATGAAAGCGTCGAGCACACAGGCGCTGTCCAGCCCGCTCATGGAGACCTTGGGTGGGTTGGCTGTGGCGGGTGTCATTGTCTATGGCGGTCACCGTGTCATGGATGGTCAGACGGATCCGGGGTCATTTATTTCCTTCATCGCCGCCCTGCTGATGGCCTACGAGCCCATGAAGCGTCTTGCCAACCTGAATGCCAACATCCAGGTAGGGCTTGCCGGGGCGGAACGCATGTACAGTATGCTGGATACACAGGCGGCAATTATTGAAAAACCCGATGCGACAGACCTGCGGGTTGATCGGGGCGCTGTGACTCTGAACCATGTGACCTTTCATTATGAGGCGGATGGCCGGGCAGCACTCGATGATATTTCAATTAATGTCCCGGCGGGCAAAACCGTTGCTTTGGTCGGGCCGTCCGGGGCGGGCAAGTCCACCATCCTCAATCTGATTCCGCGATTTTTTGATGTCGATGAAGGCGCTATTTGCATCGATGGCATGGACGTCCGGGATGCGACATTTGCTTCCCTGCACGGGAATATTGCCCTCGTCTCTCAGGAAGTGACGTTGTTCGACGACACCGTGCGCGCCAATATCGCCTATGGCCGCACCGGGGCCTCGGATGATGACATCGAGGCTGCGGCCAGGGCTGCGGCGGCGCATGACTTCATTTTACAACTGCCCGAGGGCTATGACACTCCTGTCGGTGAACAGGGGTTGAAGCTGTCGGGCGGCCAGCGCCAGCGCCTGGCGATCGCCCGCGCCATGTTGAAGGATGCGCCTATCTTGTTGCTTGATGAAGCCACCTCGGCCCTTGATACGGAATCCGAACGACAGGTGCAGACGGCGCTCGAAAAACTCATGACAAATCGTACCGCGTTGGTCATTGCGCACCGGTTATCGACGGTTGTACATGCCGACCTGATTTATGTGGTGGTGGATGGCCGGATCGCCGAACAGGGCGCCCATGATGAGCTGATCGCAAAGGATGGGCATTATGCCCGGCTATACGATCTTCAGTTCCGCGAGAACGACGTTGGGGCGGCAGTGGAAATTGCGGCATCCTGACGCCATGGAGACCCGATCGTGCGCTTATCGAAACGCATCCTGACCAGCAATACGGTCCAGTCCATGGCATGTTGGATCGTGGCGTCGTACATCCGGTTGATGTATTTTACGGGCCGTTGGCAGGTTGTTCGGGGCCATATCCCCG
>JAJFIE010000304.1 GCA_021775275.1 Rhodospirillales bacterium
GGCGCTTCAATGACATTCTCCATGACGGTCATATGCGACCACAGATTGAAGCTCTGAAACACCATGCCCAAACGGGCGCGAATGTGGGTGACCTGCTCCATATCCTCAGGCCGCAGGTCGCCATGCTTGTCCGTGGTCATACGAATGGTTTCACCATGGACCGTCACAGTCCCGGCATTTGGCGTCTCGAGCAGATTGATGCAGCGTAAAAAAGTGCTTTTACCGGACCCGGAGGAACCCAGCATGGAAATGACGTCCCCCTGGTGGGCCGTCATGGATACGCCTTTCAGGACCTCAACGCTGCCGAAGTTCTTGTGCAGATCATCGACAACAAGGGCCGGTACAGTCTCCGACATATTCCTCCCAGTATTTTCCCTGTAGCGGACGTTGCCGCTGCACCGGTTCTCAATTACCTGTAAGTAACCACTATTTTTCAATTAATCGCAAGTCCCACTCGCGATTCATGAGTGGCTGAAACGCCATTGGAGCTTATCGTCGCCAAAGAACGACTCGATTTCCTCTCCGCCCGGCGCCAGTACGCGGCGGCGGGCCTCGGACTCGACACGTTCCAGCGTCACGGTATCGGTATTCACGTCGAGGCCATAGAACGCCGGGCCGTTCAGCGATGCGAAGGCTTCCAGTGCATCCAGTTTATTATCTTCATCGAATGCCTGGGCGTAGACCTGCATGGCCACAGGGGCGCTGAACACCCCGGCGCAACCGCATCCGGTTTCCTTGGCCGCCACGGCATGGGGGGCTGTATCGGTGCCCAGGAAAAACGGGCCGTCCCCCGACGTGGCCGCCGCACGCAGGGCGAGGCGGTGTTGTTCACGCTTTGCAATGGGCAGGCAGTAAAGATGCGGCCTGATGCCACCCCGGAAAATATCCGTGCGGTTAATCATCAGGTGATGGGCCGTGATGGTCGCCCCCATGCGCCCCGGCGCTTCGTCGTACCGGGCGCGGACAAAATCCACGGCCTCTGAGGTAGTGACGTGCTCAAAGACAATTTTGAGTTCTGGAAAGTTCCGCACCAGGGGCGCCATGACCCTTTCGATGAAGACCGCCTCACGGTCAAACACGTCGACCGCCGGGTCGGTGACTTCGCCATGAACCAGCAACGGCATGCCGTCCGCCTGCATACGTTCCAGCACCCCGGCAATTTGCGAAATGTCGCTGACCCCCGAGGCGGAATTTGTCGTCGCGTTGGCCGGATACAGCTTGGCGGCAGTAAACACGCCATCACGAAAGCCCGCCGACATTTCCTCCGCGTCCGTATCGTCCGTCAGATACAGGGTCATCAGCGGCTCGAACCGGACCTCTTCGGGGACTGCGGCCAGAATACGGCCCCGGTAGGACCGGGCGGCATTCACCGTTGTCACCGGCGGAGCAAGGTTGGGCATGACGATAGCCCGCGCAAATTGCCGGGCGGTGTAAGGCACCACGGTCTCCATCATGCCGCCGTCGCGGAAATGAACATGCCAGTCATCAGGACGTCGAATGACGTGGGCATCAGGACGTCGGATGACGTGGGCATCAGGACGTCGAATATCGAGTTTGTGGTTTTCGGTCGTACTCACCTGCATCTCCCAATCAGGCCCGGGATGCCGCCTGACGGGCTGATTGTCAAGGTAACAGTCGTGTTACCCGCGACCGGGCTGGCCATGAGGATCAAGCCGTTATCCTTGATGTCGGATGGATAAGGCATTGGTTTTACACAATTCACATTTTTGAAATGGCTGATTTCTGCCCCCTGACTAAGGCGTGATCCCTCGTGATACTTCATTAACACTTCGGCGGATACAATATGGTTAAGCATGGGTTGAGAACGTCGGGTAACCCCGGTACCTGCCCTCAACCCTCTGGCCACAGAACCGCCCCCGGGGCATTGGTGGTTCAACGAGGATTGGAGCGTATTATGAAACGCATGTTCATGACTATCATGGGCGCTCTGCTGATCGTGTTGGGCGCCCTCGTGCAGCCGGCTTCGGCCCAAACCGCATGCGGTGTTCGACAAACCGTGGCCGATAAACTGAAGCAGACCTACGACGAACAACCATCGGCGATCGGCCTTGCCCACAATGGCACGGTTGTCGAGGTTTTCTCTTCACCGACCGGGACGTGGACAATTGTTCTGACTCGTCCGGACGGGGTTAGTTGCCTCGTTGCGACGGGAGAGAACTGGCAGGCCATGAGCCAGGAGTTAGCAGAAATCGAAAGCTAGACCATGGCAATCGTTGTGACAGGCGTCCGGCCATCGTCGGACGCCTGTCGCTGTTTTATTGCTCATCGTGCGGAAAGAACATCGAACACATTCCCTTCCGGGTTCCGTCCTTCAATGTGCCTGGCGTGCCACAATGCATAAAACAGGATATTCCATGCGGCCTGCCCATGTTTTTTGTCACCACTGGGGGTCAGATCACCAAACAATCGCGTCACGGCATCAGGATCACAGGCCTCCTGAATAGCCGGTTGATCCGCCAACAAGGCCCCCACGCGCTTACCCTGCACGGCGATCCAGTCACTCACCGGCACCGTAAAACCCATCTTGTGATGATAAGGTCGAGAGCAGGGCAGCCCCGTTTCCAGCCATTTCCTGAGCAACCATTTTCCCATGCGGTGGTGGGTCTTCAACCGGTCCGGCAAGCGAAAGGCGAAATCCGCCAAAACAGGATCAACGAACGGCACCCGCCCCTCGACGCCATGAGCCATCAGACAACGATCCAGCTTGGTCAGCAGGTCATTGGGCAGCCAGTCCGCCATATCCACAGCCTGCGCCGTCTGTAATCGGGTTCGGTGCGCACCACCTTCCCGCTTTTCGGCCTCTGCGATGCCACTTCGCCACCCCTTTGGTGAATGACGCAGCAGCCCAAGATTATCCATGGTCCCGCTGGCGCGCATGGGCCGTCCACCAAACAGCCTCCACCGGGATGCCCGCCGATATCGACCGTACCCGCCGAACAGTTCATCGCCCCCTTCGCCGGACAGGATAACCTTTAACCCGGCCTCGTGGGCGGTCATGGCGAGCTTATAAGTGGGCAGGGTTGCATAGTCAGCCGCCGGGTCGTCCATGGCGGCCGCGACCCGTGGCAGCAGGTTCCAGAAATCTTCTTCGGAGAACGATACTTCA
>JAJFIE010000305.1 GCA_021775275.1 Rhodospirillales bacterium
AGTACGGCGGATTAGCAATCCACTGGTTTCAGCCACTCACCCACCTGTCCGCAAAACGTGGCTCAGACACCGGTTAGCCCGAGGCCTGTGCGCTCTATCTACTCACTTGGCTCCGCCGCGTCAATGCATGGAAAGTGCGACGACTGCATTTCATGCCTCCGCAATCGGTCCGGCGATATTGTAGGAGATAATCCCGCCGGTCATGCGCTTCAGTTCAGTGATGCTGACGGGGAATATGCAGTGCGGGTGCCCGGCGGCGGCGTAGACAGTATCGAAGCGTTTCAGGCTGCGGTCAATGACCATGGGCAGCGCCGTGGCGGACCCGATGGGCGCAACACCGCCAATGGAAAAGCCCGTCACACGCTTGACCGCATCTGCATCGGGGCGCTCGGCTTCGTCGCCATCCAGGTTCAGCGCCCGGGGCAGATTCCCGGGCAGACACTGATGATCGCCCGCGACCAGCGCCATGACCATGGTGTCGCCCAACTGAAAGACCAGTGATTTGACGATAGAGCCCAGTTCCGTGCCGACAGCGTCGGCGGCGTCCTGCGCCGTCCGGGCGGTCTCCGCCAGTTCGATGACGCGGTCGCCATATCCGGCGTCCAGCAACAACTGGCGGACCCGTTTTACCGGCTCGTTTTCCAGATTGCCGCCCTTGTTTTCCAGATCAGCCAAAACTTGTCCTCCGCCTATGCCATCCCCTTCACCACTGCCGGTCGCGCGCCGATACGCTGTAACCAGTCCCAGACCCGGGGGCATGCGCTTTCCATATCAATATCATGCCAAGTATAGCGCATTACCCAGGGATAAGCTGCAATATCGGCAATGGAGTAGGAATCCCCGGCAAGATAGTCAACGTCCGTCAGACGACGATCCATGACGCCATACAGACGATGTGCTTCGGTGCGGTAGCGTTCCATGGCGTAGGGGACTTCTTCCCTGGCGAATTTGAGGAAGTGATTCGCCTGACCCAGAAACGGCCCCAGATTCCCCATCTGAAACATCAGCCATTGCAGCGTCACCATTCGCTGGCGCGGTTCCGTCGGCCACAGATCGCTTCCGGTTTTCTCCGCCAGATAGACAAGGATCGCGCCGCTCTCAAAAACCGATATGGGCGCGCCATCCGGCCCGTCCGGGTCGACAATGGCCGGGATTTTATTATTGGGGCTGATGGCCAGAAACTCCGGTGCGAACTGCTCGTCCGCGCCGATATCGACCAAATGAACGGTATAGGGCAGGTCCAGTTCTTCCAGCATGATGGAGATTTTGCGCCCATTGGGTGTGCCCCAGGTATAGAGGTCGATCATCGCCCTGCATTCCTTTTTTCAGTATCCAGACACATATAGAGCGCCCGCGAACGCCACTCAACCATTCCCCTGTCAGGCTTTCGGGATTAGGTTTTCGGATAGTTTCGGTTATACTGTCCTCATTCGTAGAATGCGGTTCCGTAGAACACGGGAGACAGAACATGATCCGAAGAACTCACAAGACCCTTGCAACCACCGTTGCATTTTTCCTTATCCTCTCGGCTGTTTTTGTGGCGCCGACCCCGGTCGCCGCCGCCAGTGATGACGCACTGATGCAATGCATGGTCGATTGCATCATGACAGAAGGCGAGGCAGAGAAAGCCACCTGCAAGACCCGTTGCGCCAATATTCCGGTCAATACGCAGCCTGAGGGTCTGGACTGCATGGCCACCTACAAGCAATGCAAGAAAACCTGCGAGTCCGACAAAGACTGCAAGAAAGTCTGCAAGACCGCCCTGCTGAACTGCGTATGATGGCGGCGCGCCAATGAATAATCCGGCGAATGAGCCGGTGAATGAACAGGCGATCCGTTCCTATCGCCTGTCGCGCGTCCGGGACCAGCTTGCGCGGCGCGATCTGGCGGGCATTGTCGTATTTGACCCCGTCAATCTCCGCTATGCCACCGGCAGCCGCAACATGCAGGTCTGGACCATGCATAACCTGTGCCGATACGCATTCATCGCCACGGATGGCCCGGTAATCCTGTTTGATCTCGCAAGCAGCAAACATCTGGCCGCAGACCTCGAAACCGTTAACGAAGTTCGGCCCTCGCTTGCCTGGGACTACATGATGGTCGCGGATCGCAACGATGAGCTGGCGCGCCGCTGGGCCGATGAAATCGCCGATCTGCTCCAACAGTACGGCGCCGGCAACAGGCGGCTGGCTTTGGATCGTGCCGACTGGCTGGCGGTTCGGGAATTGCAACGCCACGGCCTTGCACTGGAGGACGGTAAAGCCGTCATGGAGCACGCCAGAGCGATCAAGTCGCCGCAAGAACTGGTCGCCATGCGGTATTCATATGACGTCTGTGAGCAAAGCATCGCGGACCTGAAGGCCTCCGTTACCCCTGGCATGCGGGAAAACGAAGCCCTGGGCATTCTGCTCAACAGTAATATTTCCCGAGGCGGCGAGTATCCGGAGACCCGCCTCCTGACCAGTGGCCCGCGCACCAATCCATGGTTTCAGGAAACCGGCGACAGGGTCATGGAAGCGGGGGATTTCCTGTCCTTCGACACAGACCTTATTGGTCCCTACGGATTCTATACGGACATCTCCCGTAGCTGGGTCGTCGGTGGCGGCATGCCTTCCGATGAACAACGTCGCCTGTATGAACAATCCGTCCGGCAACTGGAACACAACATCGCGTTGCTGCACCCCGGTCTCAGTTTTAGCGAGTATGCAGGGAGATCCTATAAACTGCCCGAAGAATTCCTCCGCAACCGCTATGCCGATGTCGCCCATGGCTGTGGTCTGGGCGTTGAATACCCATTGATCTGGTATCCTGAGGACGAAGAATTCGGCGCTTATGACGGGTTATTCGAAACCAACATGGTTGTGTGCGTTGAAAGTTATGTCGGTGCAGTCGGCGGTCGGGAAGGTGTGAAACTGGAGCAACCCGTGATGATCACCGAAACCGGGCCTGAATTGTTTATCCGCGACTGTCCGCTTGAGGATCACTTCCTGTAAATTTGATCCGCGTCAGCCCCAGTGCATAAACCATACCGCCACTGACCACGATCACACCGGCCAACTCCATCCAGCTTGGCACCTCGCCCAGCACCGGATAGGCGAAAATGATGGTTAACCCAGGCACCAGCGCGGCGAACACGGCGCCCCGCGCAGCCCCCAGACACGCCACGGCGCGGGTATAGAAAAACAACGCCAGAATGGCCGTCACGACGCCCTGGAAAAAACCCTGAAGCAGGATTTCGGAAATCGGCGCATCAAAAACACCCAAATCACTCCAGATAAAATATGCAGGCAGGTAAAGCGCCATGGAGATGACAGCGACCAGCGCCGTCGCATGCAGCGGGTCGACTTTCGCAATCCGGGCCGCGACCGTATACATCGCCCAGAAAAACCCGCTGGCGATGAACATCAGATCCCCGATCCAGGCATCGGGATTAAAACTGCCGACAACGCCCTCCCGACCGATCAGGCCGATGCCAGCCAAAATTACCGCGTACCCCATCAGGCGTTTGATACTCGGCCGATCGCCCAGAATCAGCCAACCGCCTAACATGGCGCAACTCAGCATGGTGCTTGGCACAATGACACCGCCGTGACCGGCGGGTGCGAACGTCATTCCACTCGCCATAACCAGGATAAACGGAACCCCGGCGCCACCAACCATGATCAGGGTCACCCCCCAGCCCAGACCGCCCAGTCCCCGGCGCACGACCAATGGCAGCAAAATCAACCCGGAAATCAAGAATCGCAATGCTGTAAGGTCGTACGGATCAAGCGCGCCAATCACGCCGAGGCGGATCATCACCGGCGATATGCCCCACACGACTGCCGCCAGCAAACCGTAGACAATGCCCGTAACCACGCTATCGGCTGAACCGGTGGTTGTCACTGCGAGCGGCTCGGAAGGATGGGAGGACGGCTCATTCATGCCCGCATCATAGGGGCTGGCACGTCACTGCCAAGCCACAATAGAGATGCGCCGACGCCCGTGCGCGCCTTTTGGCAGCACTCTCTCTATTCGGCTGCTATCACGTTGTTTTTATTGAATTTTAATTGACTGAAGATACGATATCCGGTGACAATTACCGGTAATTCCTTCAACCATGCCCTGATTGAGAGGAGGAGCATATGTCACTCGCCCTGCAACTGGATGGCTACCGGCTGACCACCGCAGACATTCTCTATCACCGGCCGGACCACCCTGGCCTGTTACAGACATTTATCTGGCAGCAGTTGGACCTGGCCCCCAGATTTCCCGAACTCAGAAAATTCCTCGCGTTCTGGGAAGAAAAACTGGACGGACCGCTTCACACGGTCACAGTGGCCAGCAATGCCCTGGTGAAACCAGCCGAATTCCGTTGGGCCGAATGTGAGTTGAAACTGCACTGATTGCAGCCCGCCACCTTAAACGTGGCAAAAAGCGAGGCCGCGTTTCTCCAGATATTTCTGGTGATAATCCTCGGCGCGCCAGAACGTCGGTGCTTCTTCGATCGTTGTCACAACCGGGCGTTCCAGGGCGCCATGTGCTTCCAGCGCATTTTTTGACGCCGTCGCCGAGGCCATCTGTTCAGGTGAATGACAGAAAATAACCGAACGGTATTGCAACCCGATATCAGGACCCTGCCGGTTGACCTGGGTCGGATCGTGACAGTGCCAGAACACATCCAGCAGATGCTCATAACTCACCTGCCCAGGATCGTAAGTCACCTGCACAACTTCCGCATGACCGGAATTTCCGGCGCAAATTTCACGGTAGCCAGGGTTATCAAGCGTGCCGCCCATATACCCGACGGCAGTTTTTACCACGCCCGGAACTTTACCAAAGGTGGTTTCCGGCCCCCAGAAGCACCCGGCGCCAAACGTCGCTATTTCTGTTTCTGTTTCCATTACTCAACAAACCCTACACCTGACGAACAACCGCCGCCTACAATATATGGGGCCTTGATGTTGGTTGTCCAAGCCCGTTATTCCGCAGCCTCCGCTGTCTGTTGTTTTAACGAACAGACGGCCTCGCCATTTTTCTCCAGATACCGCTGCTGGTCTTCCCGCGCCCGGTGGAAATGACCGACATTATCGACCACCGTATTGACGGGTTTACCAAACTGACCTGGCGCAGCAACCGCCGCCAAGGCCAGATCCGCCGCCGTTCGCTGTTCATCACCGGCGACAAAAATAACCGAGCGCACCAGGTCCAGCACACCGTCCTCGTTATAGGCCGGGACGGTTGGATCATGTGTATTAGTTCCGACCTGATCTGACACCGCTCCTTGAAAAAGGAGAGGGTTACCGGTTTTGATAGCGGTGCGAACCGTAACCATCAAAACCTTTAAGGAGGTAACCCTCATGCTACAGAGTAATCAAAAAATCATTCGTCATAAAGTCGGTCTTCTCAATCTGGCCGAGGAACTGGGCAACGTCTCGAAGGCGTGCCAGATGATGGGACTGTCGCGAGACACGTTTTACCGTTATCGCGATGCCGTCGAGGAAGGCGGTGTCGAGGCGCTGTTGGAGAAACCCCGTCGCGGCCCGAACCTGAAGAACCGGGTCGATATTGAGACGGAAAACGCCGTGGTCGATTACGCCGTTGAATATCCGGCCTATGGTCAGGTCCGCGTCAGCAACGAGCTGCGCAAGCTGGGCGTGTTCGTGTCGGCCAGCGGCGTGAGATCGATCTGGATGCGCCACGACCTGGCCAACTTCAAGCAACGCCTGAAGGCGCTCGAAGCCAAGGTCGCCAATGACGGCATCGTGTTGACCGAGGCTCAGGTCCAGGCGCTGGAGAAGAAGAAGCTGGACGACGAAGCCTGGGGCGAGATCGACACCGCACACCCCGGTTACCTTGGCTCTCAGGATACTTTCTATGTGGGAACCTTGAAAGGCGTCGGGCGGGTTTATCAGCAAACCTATGTCGATACCTACGCCAAGGTCGCCCAGGCCAAACTGTACACCACCAAAACCCCGATCACGGCGGCAGACATGCTGAACGATAAGGTTCTGCCGTTCTACGAGGACCACGATCTGCCGGTGCTGCGCATCCTCACCGACCGGGGCACGGAATACTGTGGCCGAGCCGACCGTCACGATTATCAGTTGTTCCTGGCTATCAACGACATCGAGCATACCAAAACAAAGGTCAAGTCACCCCAGACCAACGGAATCTGTGAGCGGTTCCACAAAACCATCTTGCAGGAGTTCTATCAGGTGACGTTCCGCAAGAAGATCTATGAAGACATCGGTCAGTTGCAAAATGATCTGGACCTTTGGATCGATCACTACAACAATGAACGCACCCACCAGGGTAAAGTCTGTGAAGGCAGAACGCCCATGCAGACCCTGGAGGATGGAAAAGAAATCTGGAGGGAAAAGTTTGTAGACCAAACTTGACCTGACAGACACCGCGTCAAAACCGGCAACTGTCAGATAAGGTCGCGATTACTACAGATCATGGCATTCCCAGAAAACATCCAGCAGACCATCGTAGGTAATCTGCTCCGGATCATAATCGACCACGACCACCTCAACATAGCGGCGCGCCCGGACATCCTCGTCCGACTCAGGAACACCCTGCCCGCTGCGGCTGTCGCCCATATGGCCGATGCAGGTATCCATCACGCCGGCAACCCGGCGGTATGCGGCCTCCGAACTCCAATAACATCCTGCGCCGAATACGGCCTGTTCGGTTTTTTCTGTCATGACTTTCCTGCTGTCCAAATTC
>JAJFIE010000306.1 GCA_021775275.1 Rhodospirillales bacterium
CCGGGTCAATGTCGCCCGCTTTTGCAACGGAAACCATCTTGGAGATAACAGAAAGTGCAGATGTGCCGGAAGCCGATCCGCCATGCTCCTAAGCATCCGGGTTCACTACCAGACTCTTTAATATTTTGATATACTGGCGCATGAAACCGGGGTCGTGGGACCCGATATTAGTGAAAAGATATTGAGAATCGTATGGCTGTCGCACAAAGCCATATCCAAACCGAGCAGCAAACCGATAACCCGGTTACCATCGTCGGCGCCGGACCTGCCGGACTCATCTGCGCCATTGTTATGGCTGGTGGCGGTCGCCGGGTTATTGTCAGAGAGTGGCATGAGACCGTTGGAAGTCGCTTTCATGGTGACTTTCAGGGACTGGAGAACTGGAGCGGTAACGGCGACGTCCTTGACGAGATGCGCGCAACAGGGATTGAAGCGAACTTCGACTGTCATCCGGTTTATGAAAGCACGGTCTTCGATGCCTGGGGTGAAGCTTATCCTGTGCGCGATGAACGACCCCTTTATTATCTTGTTCATCGGGGTGAGCGTGAGGGCAGCCTGGATCATGGTCTACTGAAACAGGCCATTGAGGCTGGCGTTGAGGTGCGCTTCGGTGACCGGGTGTCCGAGATCGCGGGGCCAGCCGTTTTGGCAATTGGCCCCAGGGTCGCTGATGCAATCGCCGTGGGTTATGTGTTCGAGACCGATAATGCGGATGGCAGCTGGATCGCCTTCGACAATACGCTTGCGCCGCTCGGCTACGCTTATCTGTTGATCCACCGGGGTCGCGGCACGATAGCAAGTTGCATGTTTACTGATTTCAAGCAGCAAGCGCAGTATATTGAACGCACGGTTTCGTTCTTCCGTGAGCGTGTGGGTCTTGAAATGAGGAATGCCGCTCCCTTCGGCGGATTTGCAAATTTCCGCCTGCCAGACACCGCGATTCAGGGCGGGCACCCAGTGGTCGGGGAACAGGCGGGGTTTCAGGACGCACTTGCAGGTTTCGGCATGCGCTATGCGCTGCGATCGGGAATCCTTGCGGCGCGCAGCCAGTTGGAAGGTGATGACTATACCCGACTATGGCGTCAGGAACTTTTGCCACTTCTCCGCACAGGCGTCAGCAACCGCTTCATCTTCAATTGCATTGGTGAACGCGGCTGGCGTTGGATGATCCGCAGGCTCACACATGCGGATACAAACATGAAATTGAAACGCCTTTACCAGCCGTCCCTGCTGACCCGACTTGTTTTCCCGCTCGCTCATTGGCGTTATCGCGCCCCTCTACAGGATCCGAGTTGCGATCACGTTGACTGTCATTGCGTCTGGTGTCGATGTGGCGGGCATAGTGTGATCGGAGCAACTGATCCGTTTTAGTGAACCATCACCACCGGCAACGTCGCTTCGGCCAGAACATGTCGCGTAACGCCGCCCATGATCAATTGCCTGAGGCGGCTGTGGGTATAGGCGCCCATGATCAGCAGGTCAGCATTCCAGTCGCCGCATTTCTTCAATACGGTTTCGCCGACCTGTGAATCGGACACCGGCGCGGTTTCGATTTCAGCACAAACGCCGTGCCACGCCAGATAGTTGCTGAGTTGAGTGGCAACATCGGGAGAGGCGTCGTCGCCGCCAATAGAGAGGATAAGCACACTCTCGGCGCCCTCGACCAGCGCCATGGATGCGGCCACGGCCCGCGCCGCTTCGGCGCTGCCATTCCACGATATAGCGACCCGTTTGCCAAAATTGCTGGCGCCACTCGGCGGCACCACCAGCACACCTCGACCGGTCTCCACCAGTGACGCATTCAGGGTCATGGTCGCGGACACGGGAGAACTGTCGGTTGGCCGATTAACCACAATCATATCCGCCAATCGCCCGCGCAGCGCGACGACTTCATCCTCGCGCCCGGTTTCTTCAATCCACGTGGCGGTGGGTCCACCAACAGCAGGCGGGCCATCAACCCACGCGACATTTTCGGCGGCACACAGCTCATCGAAAATTTCACGCGCTTTCCGGGCCCGCTCGACAGCTTCTTTCTCGGCCGCCGTGATGATATCTTCGATCACCGCGCCCGACATGCCTTCACCCAACAGGGGGACCGCATCTTTCGGGTTGGCGCGGACATGAACAACATCCAGATGCGCTCCACAATCGCGCGCCATGGCGATACCGGTCTGTAACGCGTTGCGCGATGAATCGGAGCCATCCAACGGTATGAGAATTGTCTTGATGGTCATCTTTCTCTCCTTGTGCATGGAGCCCACGGCTCACCGCACTCCCTCTCTTAATAAGGTAACCTATTCAGCGTCAGGCTCAAGCCCAAGTAAGCTGAATCCCGCAGATTCCGTCCGTTCTTTTGTCCCGGAACTATCGACACGCATCCACTGAATATCACCCAGATCATACCCGGATTGCACCGCAATCACCCCGGCAGTAGCATCCGACGCATTATGTCGGCGTTTTTCCACCCGTTCGCGCATAATATGCACCGGCGCCTCCAGCCACAGGCCATGGAACGGAACACCCATATCCACAGCAAGGGCCTCGGCGGCGCATCGTTCCTCCGGTTTGGCGAAAACCGCATCCAGCACGACCGGGAACCCTGCCTCCAGAACGCATCGCGCTTCCGCCATGCAGGCACTGTAGGTCCGCTCGGACGCTGCCGGTGTGTAAGAATCTTCCGACAATCGATCATCAAAGCTCACATTGGCCAATCGCTTTCGCACGGTATCACTTCGCACCACCCGCGTACCCGGCGCGCCGCCCATGGCGCCCGCGACGACCCGCGCCATGCGTGATTTTCCGCTGCCCGATAATCCACCGACGGCGATCAGTCCTGGGACAACGGGCTGGAAATACGCCGCCGCTCGCTCAAGATATCGCCCTGCGTGATGGCGCAACTCATCAGCCGTTGCCGGATCCGCATGTTGCTGTGCAGCCGATGCGCTGACATGGGCGCGAATGGCAGCCCGCAGCGCCATGAAAAGTGGCAATACAGTCGGGCCCGTTACATCACCCGTGTGATCCAGATAACGGTTCATCAATGCCGTCGCGCGGCGTTTCCCCACCCGGTAATCCACATCCATTAGCAGGAATGCCAGATCATACAAAATGTCGATGTGTGAAAATGCATCATTGAATTCGATGGCGTCAAACAACACAGGGCCATCATCGCCCATAAATATGTTGCCGAGATGAAGGTCGCCATGACAAACCCGCACACAGCCATCTTCGGCCCGCGACGCCAGCACGGGTTTCGCGCCTTCATAAGCGCGGCGCATGTGGGCAAACAGTGTCCCCACCGCATTTACATCAAACAGTTCGCCCACATGGCAAGCCATGCTTTGTTGAGCGCCGTCGATGATCTCGCCCAATACCGCAACCGAAGACTGTCCATCACAAACCTGGGCGTATGAATGAAACCGCGCGACCAGATCGGCCAGCACTTCGAAATCGCGTCGTTCGAGGCTCCCCGCTTGCGCCAGTTTGTCCCACAGCGTGGCGTCGTCGAATCGGTGCATGGCGACCAGCCATTCCACAGGGTGCCCATGACCATCCAGCGCAAGTTCACCGTTTTGATCGCAGGTGACAGGCACGGTGCGGCGATAGACATCCGGTGCAGTGCGGGAATTGATGACAACTTCGCGCTCGCAAAGATCACGACGACGCTCAAGTGTGGAAAAATCCAGATAAGGATATGAGATTGCCCGTTTCATCTTGAACGCGCATTGCCCGACCAGAAACACGATTGAGATATGAGTTTCCCGGCGTTCAACCTCCGAGCCAGCAGCGCCTTTTATGTCTGCATAGGTATTGGGCGACGACAGAAATTCAATGACACGATCCTGACTGTCCATATCTTTCCACCTGCCCCGTATCTTTCCGCCTGTCATTGAGTGGTTTAGCGAAATACCGGTATATGTTCCTCGATCCCTTCCGGGTCCTGGTGAATAATCACTTCGGCTCTGGGGAATGCGGCCATAATGTCCGCCTCCACCGCGTCGGCGATTTCATGGGTTCGCATTAATGTCATTTGGCCGTCCAGTTCCAGGTGGAGCTGAATGAATATCTGCTGTCCCGATGAACGGGTTCGCATGTCATGCACCCCCTGTACATCCTCGTGCTTCAGCGCCAGCGCCCGGATTGCCTGTCGATCATCATCGCTCAATTCCCGGTCCATCAGAACATCCAGCGCTTCATGGGCGATTTCCCATGCACCGTGGACGATATAGGCCGCAATCAGCACGGCAATAGCGGGGTCGGCCCACTGCCAGCCCATACGCGACACCAGCAGAAGCGAAATAATCACCCCGATATTGACCAGAATATCCATCTGGTAGTGCAACGTATCCGCACTGATGGCGACGGACTGGGTCCGTTTGATGACATAGCGCTGAAACCCCACCAGAATGAGTGTCAGCACAATGGAGAGCCCCATGACCAGATAGCCGATATCGGTGTTTTCGATATCCCGTGGTTTGAACAGGCGATCACTGGCTTCGATAAACAAAAACACAGCAGATCCGGTAATAAACGCCGACTGCGCCAGACCCGCCAGAGATTCCGCCTTGCCATGACCAAATCGGTGTTCACGGTCGGCTGGCTCCAGCGCATGCCGCACGGCCAGCAGATTGACGGCCGATGCGGCCACATCCAGAAGAGAATCGATCAACGTCGATAACAGACTGACGGACTCGGTCGCCATCCATGCAACAAGTTTTGCCACCACGAGGACCGAAGCCACACCAACCGCCGCATAGGTCGCCATACGCATCAGGCGCGCCGATTCGGGCGTCGGCGC
>JAJFIE010000307.1 GCA_021775275.1 Rhodospirillales bacterium
TCGCGCAACTGGCCGTTTGGTTCCGCCGTGGCGGTTACGCTCGTCATTATCATGTTGATTACAGTTAGCCTGTACATGCGCCTGACCATGGGTGGCAGGACGACCGGCCGTGATGAACAGTTGATGTAGGATTTAAGGGTACGGCCATGCGTCTTTATTCCATAGCAGTTTATCTGTTCCTCTATGTGCCCATCGGCATCATTGTGCTGTTCAGCTTCAATTCCGGGCGGCATGCCAGTGATTTTGTGGGGCTGTCAGCGAAATGGTATGGCAAGGCGCTGTCCAATCCGTTTGTCATGGAGGCTTTTACCACCAGCCTGATTATCGCCGTATCGGCCGCCATCCTTTCCAGCCTCATGGGGACGGCGGCAGCGCTTGCGCTGCAGCGGGTGCGCGGACCCATGAAGGTTATGTTCGATGGTCTGATCTATGTATCCATCATGATTCCGGGCATCGTCATCGGTATTGCCACCCTGGTCGCGCTGGTCACTGTCTTCGATCTCATCAACCCGGTCCTCGCCACCCTGTGGTCGGCAGACATCAAGGCGCCCAAGTTATCGCTCGGGTACACATCTGTGATTGCTGCCCATACATTGTTCACCATGTCATTGGTGATCGTTCTGGTGCGGGCAAGAATTTCGGGCATGGACCGCGCCCTGATCGAGGCGTCGGAAGACCTCTATGCATCGCCGTGGCGGACATTCTATCAGATTACCCTGCCGCAGATTTTTCCAGCGGTTCTGGCGGGCTTTCTATTGAGCTTCACTTTCAGTTTCGACGATTTCATCATCGCATTCTTTGTTGCCGGAGCAAATACTACGTTGCCGATTTATGTGTTTGCCTCCATTCGGCGTGGTATCACGCCCGAGGTCAATGCCATTGGCACCATGGTATTAGGTATCTCGTTGACATTACTGGTTATTGCGCAGGTTCTCCTGCAACGCAGGGATCAGCGATAAAACCTTCTTATGGTTATTTTGGAGAACGACGCATTGACATCCATTGAATGCATCTGGTCGGCTGAAACGATCCTTGGCGAGGCGCCTGTCTGGTGCCCGACAGAAAAGGTTGTTTACTGGGTGGATATAGACGGCAAGGCAATCCTGCGCATTGATCCCCGAACCGGGGATCGGCAGGTGTTCCCCCAGGATTATGAGTACGGCTGCATCGTCAAGCGCGCTGATGGCGGTTTCATTGCCGGAACCAACGCCGGGCTGGTATACCTCGATGCCGGTCTGAAGGTCCCGGAAATCTTCGCTATCCCTGAGCCCGATCTTCCGGACAATCGCTTTAATGACGGCAAGTGTGACCGACAGGGTCGGTTCTGGGTCGGCAGCACCGACGCCAATGAAATTGATCCGAGTGGCTCGCTTTATCATGTTAACGGTTCTGGCGAGATTACGCGTATGCTTTCCGGTCTGACTGTTGCAAACGGTCTTGGATGGAGTCCGGACGACAAGACCATGTATTTCACCGATAGCGGCCAAGGCTCGATCTACGCGTTTGACTTTGATGCGGGCACAGGCGAAATCGACAACCGGCGAATTTTCGCCCAGGTGAATCCGGCTGATGGTGTGCCTGATGGTTTGTGTGTGGACTCAGACGGATTTGTTTGGAGCGCCCATTGGGACGGTTGGCGGCTTACTCGTTATGATCCAAATGGGCGAATTGACCGGATCATCGGTATGCCTGTGCCGCAAGTAACCAGTGTGGCTTTTGGTGGTGATGGCTTGGATCAGATGTTCGTCACCACCGCGCGCTTCGGAATGAGTGAGGCTCAACTGAAGGAAGCACCCCTGTCTGGCGGCTTATTCATGATTGATGCTGGTGTCACAGGGTTACCCGAAGTTCCCTATCAGGGATGAGCACGGTGTATACGAATTACCTCTTGTCGCCCTTTGACGTGGCAGGTTTCTATCCCTGAAAAGCCCTCTGTTCCCGATAGCGTCAGGGTATCCGCGTCGCAAACAATCTCTCCCTTCGAGGCCATGGAACATAGTCGGGCTGATACATTTACGCAGTCACCAATGACGGTGTAGTCCCGACGGTTTTCCGGCCCGATGCCGCCTGCAATGACGTCGCCGGAGAACACACCAATGCCGATCCCTGGTTCCAACTCACGCTCTCGCATGGCGGTCTGGATATCCATGGCGGCCTGAACGGCGTGGTTTTCCCTGCCCGCATCGTGAAAACGGGCAAACAGTGCGTCGCCAATAAGTTTATCCACGTCCCCGCCATGGCGTTCCACAATTTCAATTTGCAACGACATGACATCATTCAGATAGGCAATGACCTGAGCGGGCGTATGGGTTTCAGAAAAGCTCGTGAATCCCCGGATGTCGGAATACAGAAGGGTGCACGATACGGTCTCCGACAGAACTCCCTCAGTTTCATCCACGCGTCGCATCGCTTCCGCCGCCCGTCGGGACACCAGTCCCTCCAATCGGTTGCGCAGCCGGTTGACTTCCTGCGTACGGTTGTTGATAGCGTGTTGGGCGCCAAACACGAGGATGCTCAGGCCAATCAGCAGGACGATAAGAAGTCCTCCCGGAATCAGGATAACCGGCAAGGCGGCGTTGCCGAGGATGCTGTTCAGATAGCTGGTCGGCTCATAAATCTCGAACACCGCGACCAGACGTTGGTTTACGCGATATGGCACGTAGAGTTCATACAATTCATCCGCTGTGCCAGCGCCATCAACCAGTACATGGGGCTGACCTGTCTCCATAACACCGCGTAATGCCGCGTTATCTTCCAGCGCGCCAATCTGCGTTGCATCGGTTGCAAAGATGGTCAGTCGGCGCAGATCATAGACTTTCAGCTTCGACAGGTTGAATTCTTGCCGTTCATTATCAAAGGCCTGGGACAAAATGCCCAGGCTTTCTGCGGAAAGAGTGGCGCCATTGACCAGATCACGCCATTCATTCGGGTGCGTGCGGGCGACGCCTTCAGCAAGACCCTGCGCCCGCTGGGTGGCCTGTTGCAGGTAGATGTCGCGCACCACGTCTTGCGACGCACGGTAGGTCGTAAATACCAGAATGCCGACAAACAACAGGAGAACCGGGACGATCCAGATCAAAAACCGTCGCTTCAGCGGGAAAGGCCGATCAATAAATTGCTCTGTCGTCATGCCGTACCGTAGCATTTTATACGTGCGTGTAAAAATGTGTGACTTTCCACTTTTTTTGTGGAATGTTCCTCATTATCTATTTTCAGAATGAACGGGTATTTCCATGGATTTTATCTTCATGCTGACCGAAGGCGATCAAACCATTTCGGGCTGGTCAGAGGTCCTAGATGCACTGGACGGGGTTGGCCTGAACCACATCGGATGCAAGGAAGTCGGCATCTCCTCAGAAAGCCTTAAATCCGTGGTGGCGAAAATAAATGGCATGGGTGCGACGTCGTATATCGAATTGGTGGGCACCACTGCGGCTGAGTCCATTCAGGCGGCGGAAAACGCTATTGCGGCGGGCGCGCACCGGGTGCTGGGCGGTGTCGATGCGGAAGCCATTCAGGCGGCATGCCGGGGCCGGGTCGAGTATTTGCCCTTTCCCGGGCGACCTGAGGGGCATCCGACGGCGCTGGGCGGTACCCCTGAACAGGTGCTGACCGACTGCGCCCGGTTCACCCAAATGGGGTGCGCCGGGGTTGATCTGTTGGCCTACCGCGCCACGGAAGCCGATCCGCTGGATCTGGTCCGCGCCGCGCGGCGCAGCACGGACGGTTATCTGGCCGTTGCGGGCAGCATCGCCACGCCGGAGCAGCTAAATGCCCTGCGTGAAGCAGGGGCGGATGGGTTTACCGTAGGCACCGCCGTATTCGATGGCAGCTTTTTTCCTGAAGCCACCTCCATGGATGACCGGGTATCGCGCATTCTGGATGCCGCAGTCGGCTAGCCGCAGATGATCATCGGCATTGATATCGGCACCCAGAGCGCCAAGGCCGTGGTGGCCGACGAGAACCTCGGCATTCTGGGCAGCGCGGCGCAGTCCTATGCGGTGAGCTATCCAAAACCCGGTTGGGCCGAGCAGGACCCGCACTTGTGGGAAGCGGCGCTCGGGCCGGTGATCGAGGCCGCGCTCAGGGATGCCGGTGTGCCGAAAGAGAAAATCACAACCCTCGGGCTGGCGGGGCAACTGGACGGCGCCATCGCAACGGATGAGGGCGGCAACCCGTTGCATCCCTGTCTGATCTGGGTCGACAAGCGCGCCACAGACGTGATGACAGGCATCCCCGAAAATAAAGTTCAGGCGATCAACGGCATCGTCGCCGACCCGTCCCACATGGCCGCCAAGATCGTCTGGCTGAAACAGGCCCTCGGCGAGGTGGCGCGAAATGCCCGCTATCACCAACCGGTGTCGTGGCTGGTTGAACGGCTGACGGCTGAGCGGGTGATGGATCACGGACACGCCTCGACCACCATGTTGTATGACCTGAAATCAAAAACATGGTCCGAAGAACTGCTCTCGATCTTCGGGATCAGTGCAGACGAATTGCCGCGCATCGATAACTCCTTCGCCAGCGCCGGCAAACTCAGCCCCGCGGGTGCGGCGATCACGGGGCTGCCCGCCGGTATCAGCGTGGCTGTTGGCACCGGCGACGATTTCTCCAACCCGCTAGGGGCGGGGCTGGCCGAACCGGGCCAACTGGCCTGCTGTCTGGGAACGGCGGAAGTGGTAGGTGCGCTGGATAGTGAGCCAAAGATTGACCACAGCGGCCTGTTACAGACATTGGGCTACCCCACAGGGCACTATTTCATTGAAAACCCCGGCTGGCTGTCAGGCGGTTCCGTTGAATGGGCCGTGGGCATTCTGGGTTTTGACAGCCCGGCGCACCTGGATCAGGCGGCGCAAAGCGTTCCGTTGGGTAGCGACGGCGTGTTGTTTCTGCCCACCCTGGGGGGTGCCACGGCGCCCGAATGGATCGCCAGCGCGCGGGGTTGTTTTTATGGCCTGACACCGGCCCATGACCGCCATCACATGGCGCGCGCCGTTCTGGAAGGGTGCGCCTTCGCCATGCGCGATGTGGCCGACAGGCTGCATGAGATGCAGGTGCCGCTGGAAAGCGTGTTCCTGCTGGGCGGCGGCGCCCGCAGTGAGTTGTGGGCGCAAATACGTGCTGATTTAACCGGCCTGCCGGTGATCGTTCCCGATGTTGCCGATACCAGCCCGGTGGGCGCGGCGGTGCTGGCTGCCGTGGCAGGTGGCTACCATGAGGATGTGAGCAGAGCGGCGGCGGCAATCGGTGGCGCCCGGAAAACCTTCACACCCAATCCGGCCCTCAAGGCGGCTTACGACGACACTCACGGCGCGTACCGTCGATTGTTCGCATCCCTGAAACCGGTGTTTGAGGAGCCTTCACGATGAACGCTACTGAAACCATCAACCAGCTTCTGGCGGGTACTTATACCGATCCGGATAGCGGAAACAGTCTGAGCGTACCCACCCGCACGGTTGAAATCCACCCTACGCTGGACGGCATGGAAACCGATCTGGTGGCCGGGCTGGGGTTTACCGGAACTCTGGCTGTGGTCAGTGACCCCAATACCTACCGGGTCATGGGCGAGCGGGTAGAGCGCGCGCTGACGCCGCGCTTCAACGTCAAATCCGTCTGCTTCGATCACCCGCCCCATGCAGACATGGATACGGTGGAAAAATTGCGCGCCGAGGCCAGTGATACGGATGCCTACATCGCCGTCGGCTCCGGCACCATCAGCGATCTGTGCAAGTACGCGTCGGCACAAGACGGACGGGAATACGCGGTGTTCGCCACGGCGCTTTCCATGAATGGCTACACCTCGACCAACGCCGCCATCACGGTGGACGGCCATAAGATGTCACTTATGGCCCACGGCGCGGCGGGCGTATTCATGGACCTGGGCGTGCTTACAGGCGCACCGCATGCCATGATGGTGTCCGGTCTGGGCGACAGTCTGGCGCGGCCCTCGGCGCAGGTTGACTGGTTGCTGTCCCATCGGTTGTTCGGGACGGAGTATATGAGCGCGCCATTCGACATCCTGCGCGCCGACGAAGAAGCCCTGTTTTCCGAACCCGAAGCCCTTGCCGCTGGTGATGCCGAGGCCACAGCGCGTTTGGCCCGTACGCTGACACTGTCCGGGTTCGGCATGACTGTCGCCGATACCAGTGCGCCCGCCAGTCAGGCCGAGCACCTGATCAGCCATTTCATGGACATGCGTCCTCCCGATGCATGGCCCGGCGACGCCCACGGCAATCAGGTCGCCGTAGCATCCATCAGTATGACCCGATTGCAACATCACATGTTGGCTGACGCCGCGCCGATATTGCGCCCTACGGTCATCGATCAAACGGCGCTTACCCGTGCATTCGGCGCGGACCTGGGCGTCAGTTGCGCCGAGGCCACGGCGAAGAAGGCCGTGCGCGCTGAATCCGTTGATGTGCTCAATCAGCGTTTAAACGATCAGTGGGGCGATATCTGCGCCGAGTTATCGGCCATCATGTGGCCTGCATCTGTGTTGGAAAACGCCATGGCGGTGCTGGGTGGTCCCACCAGACCGGAAGATTTGGGGCTTGGTCGTGATTATTACAATATGGCGCTTACCTCGGCGCGATTCATCCGCGACCGCTATACGTTCCTCGATCTGGCCGACGACAGCGGCGCATTGTCACCGGAACTGGTGGCCAGCCTATGAGCCTGAAATTACCTGCGCCTCTGGAACAGTTTCCGGCTAACGATCTTAGCCGTATGAAAGTTGTGCTCACCGATATCGACGACACCCTGACCACGGACGGGCGCTTGCCCGCTGTG
>JAJFIE010000308.1 GCA_021775275.1 Rhodospirillales bacterium
CCGGACAGTCCACGGCAGGCGATGTATTCCGCATCACCATTACCGGAAACGTCAACGGAGTCGCGACCAGTGCGGTGGTGACCCATACCGTTGTCGCCGAAGCGGAACCCACCGACCCAAGCAGTTTTGCAACTGTGATAACCGACGCTATCAACGCGGATGCAACGGCAAGCTCGATTGTTCACGCCATCGACAACCGCGGCATTGAACTGGTGTCGGCGAACAGTAACGGCACCTTCACCACAACGGTGGAACTGGTTGATTTTGAAACCGGCGGCATTGTTACGGAAACGGTTACCAGTAACATTCTGATCAATCAGATTCTCTATGCGCCCGATACGTCGGCGGTTGAAGGATTGGGCGCATTTGACCCACAGAATGCGGCAACGTTCACCACCGACACCATCACCTATACCGTATCGGATGGCGAGGCCGTGGACACCGGGCAACTCACCATTTCCGTCAATGGCATTAATGATGCGCCGGAAGCCGGAAACGACGCCTTTGCCACGGCGGCGAGTGCCGGCACGGTCAACCTTGCTGTTCTGGACAACGACGACGATCCAGATGATGCCGAGGGTCCGGTTGAACTGATTGTCTCTACGGCGACAGGGTTCGAGCCGGTCTCAAGCCTCGGCGCAGCCGTTACGGCGTTTGAAACACCGCCAACAGCACAGGTCAACACGCTAACCCTCGGCGGCACGATCGAGACAGGGGACGTTTACCGCGCCACGGTCAATGGTGTGACCGTTTCCTATACCGTCGTCGGAAGCGAAGCCTCCGTTGGTGATATCGCGACGGGACTGGCGGCTGCAATCAATGCGAATTCGGTTGTTGGGAATGTTGTAAACGCGGTGGCTACGACCGGCGGAGCGCTGACGCTGACAGCAACTTCGGCGACGATTGGTCGAAAATTCGCGGTTGAGGTTTCAACGGCCAACGCCACTTCAGGAACAGCGGATAACACCATCACCAGCGTTGTAACGACACCAAACAATGCCGGTGGCGGCATCACCTACGACCCAACGGGCGTGGGAGCGCTGACGGCGCTGCCGCAGGGTGAAACCCTGACCGACACTATCACCTACTGGGCGGAAGACGCCCAGGGTCTGCGTTCCCAGGCGACGGTGACCGTTACGATCACAGGTGTGAATGACGCACCGGTCGCCAATGACGACGGCACGTTTGCCTCACCCCTGTTTACCGCCTTTGAAAATGGCGCCGCCGTCCAGATGGACTTGCTGGCCAACGATACCGATCCCGACACCGGTGACAGCGCCAATTTCCTTGTGGTGTCAGCCGTATCCGAACTCGGCGCGACCATCACCAATATCAATTCCGTCGGCGCGATTATGACGTACAGCCCATCGGGTCTGGCGGGCATTGAAGGTCTGGCTGAGGGTGAGGTTTTGACCGATACCATCACCTATACCCTCAGTGATCAGAAGGCTGGTGGCCGGGATACGGCGAAAGCCTATGTGGCGGTGACCGGTGTCAACGATGCGCCGGATGCGGTGGACGATACGGCGGCTGCCGTGGAAGACGGGCCGGCCATCACCATCAATATCCTCGGCAATGACAACGATATCGACAGCGACGACGATGGGTCCACGCTGAATATCGTTGCCGGTTCACTAAGCGCATCGTCGGGCGCCAGCGTGACATTGACGTCACAGGCTCTGGTCGCGCAGGTTGATACCATCACCCTGTTCGGTACGCCGGAAGTCGGTGATATCTACTCTGTCAGTGTTAATGGCCTGAAGATCGACTACCCCCTCACCTCCGCCGATACCACCCTCGCCATCCTCGCAACCAACATCAAAACGGCAATTGATAATACCGCCGCCAGTGCAGATGTGACTGTCGTCGCAAGCGGCAACACCGTTATCCTGACGTCCACGGCGGCGGGAACGCCATTCACGACTGACGCCGTCGCCACAAACGGCGCCGGAAATCCGTTTGCCGACAATGACATGGTGATCACGAACACGGTGCTTAACAGCCCGCTTAACGCGATCTCCTACACGCCGCCGGCGGGTGTTTATGATTTCCTCGCGGTTGGCGAAACGGCGACGGATACGATTTCGTATACGGTAGAGGACTCCCGTCTCGCGCAGGCCACAGGCACCGTAACCGTCACCATCACCGGCACCAACGACGGGCCGGTGGCCGTTGCTGACAACTTTGTCGCCACGTCCAAGTCAAGCTTCGCCGTAGATGCGGCGAATGGCATGCTCGCCAATGATACGGACCCGGATTTAGGCGATACCCGCACCATTGTTCCGGTCGATACAATCACTACGCTTGGCGCGGCAATAACGATCAATGCAGACGGCAGCTTCATTTATGACACTGCCGGTGTTTCGGCGTTTGATCTGCTCACCGACGCTGATGCTCCCCTGATCGATACTTACACGTACACTGTCACCGACTCTCAGGGCGCGACCGCCACCGCTGTGGCGACCTTTACGGTTTCCGGTTCACTGCGGGCTGTCAGTGGCCTTGATACACTGACGCTGCGCACAAGCCTGATTGATGAGGTTGTAGGCGGTTCGGGCGACGACACGGTAACTCTCACAGGTGTCGCGGAAGCCGGACTGGACAGTTTCGATGGCGCCGCCGGGAATGACACGCTGATCCTTCAGGACGGTGGCGAAATTTCGGTCATCAATACGGAAATCCTTCAGGGCGGTGCGCAGGATGATACGTTTGTCCTTGGCGATAACGCCGCCATCAGCATCGACGGCGGCGCCGGGAATGACACGGTCAACTTCGGCGGTTCAGTCAGTTCCGTGAACCTCAGTCTGGCGGACCAGTCGTTCACCAGCGTTGTGCCGTCGGTTGGCGGGCCCGGCTTGATCAATCTTACAGCCCTGGCCCCCGATCAGGGGCTGAGGATCAACGAAGACGCTGGCGGCGCGAGTATTTCGGCCATCCACCTGGGTGACATCAATGGTGACGGCTTCGTTGATGTGGTAACTGGCTCCACCAACGGTCAAATCGACGATCCCGATACTCTGAACGTTTATGACGGCGTAACCCGGATACTGTACGGCGACTCGCTCGTGTCGCTCGATCTTGCCAATTCAACCGTTGCGGACGGCGCCATCGACACCTCTTATGCTACCAGCACAACCGGAATCGCCATTGGTGGCTACTACGGCGGCTATGACGTTGAGAGCGCCGGCGACATCAACGGTGACGGCTTCGATGATCTGTTGATCCAGGCGCCGGAAGCCGGCCTTGCCTACGGCAACGCCCTCGCATTCGTGATCTACGGCGGCGCCACCGACCCGGCCAATGCGGCGACACCGACTTACCTCGAGAATCTCGACGCCAATGGCGACGGTTTTGTCAACATCGCAGATGTTATGGGCAGTACTGCCAACGGGTTCGTTGTCGATACCAGTGGTTTCGCGACTGAAGGTCAGATTTCGGCTGCTGGCGACATCAATGGTGACGGTTTTGACGATCTGATTTTCGGCTATGACGGAGCCTACCTTAACGGGCCTGTCACAGGATATACGGTGGCCAGTGGTGCATCGGTCGTGCTCTTCGGCGGCGATGCGCACATCAATGCCCTTGATCTCTATGACGGAATTACCGACGGCATCATCAATTACGATGCCTATCTGGGCGATGGCGCTAATGCAATGGCGATCATCGGCGATGGCACAGGCTACAGCGCTACGGGCGGTGGTAATATCGGCGGTGACGGTGCAGACGACTTGTTGCTCACAAACAGTCTGGATGCCTACATTGTGTTCGGTGGCGCTTCGGTCGGTGTCACCGGTGGCGCGACCGATGCATTTGTCAATGTTACCGATATCGCTGCTGGTGTCGGCGCCGACGGTTACGTCATCGGTGAATCGCTGTCCAGCACCCTGACGCTGCAAACCATGTACGATGCGGTTTCCGTGGGCGACATCAACGGCGACGGCTTCAACGACGTGCTGATCTCCACATACTCCTACGACAATACAGGTTTGACCAAAGAATATGACGCCTACCTGATCTTTGGCGGCGCGCACCTGGCGACGCTTGATGCTGCCGATGGTGCAACCGACGGGTCTATCGGTCTCGATTCCATGGATGGCGTCAGCGGCTTCCGTCTGATGGGCGGCGGCAGTGCCAACAATATGGATGTGGCCGCGGCCGGTGACTTCAACGGTGACGGATTCGACGATATCGTCATCGGCGCAGCCTACGACAGCGTCGGTAATGACAGTGGCGTCGCCTACGTGGTGTTCGGCGGCGCTCACCTCACTGCACAGGATAGTTCGGACGGCGCTTCTGATGGCGTCATCGATCTCAAGGTCCTGGACGGTAGCAACGGTATCGTCATCGCGGGATATGACATCGGCTATGCGGTCACCGGCGGCGCTGACCTCAACGGCGACGGTTTCGATGATATCGCCCTCGCGTCGCCAGATGCTTCCCTCTACGGCTACGGTTTTGTCGTCTATGGCTCCGGCGATAGCATAACCACAGGGACGCTTGCTGGTGTCGAAAACATCACCGGCACCGATTTTGACGATGTCATCATTGGTGGCGCAGGCGCAAACGTGCTCGATGGCGGGCTCGGCAATGACATCCTTGACGGTGGTGCGGGCAACGACACTCTGATCGGTGGTGATGGCGACGACACTTTCCGCGCCTCCACCGGCAACGATCAAATCACGGTCGGCACGGTCAACGGATTTGAGCAGTTAATCATCGGTCCTGAGCTGGAGTTCCTTGAGGCCCGTATTGACGCAAGCGGCGCCCTGGTATTGACACTGGAAGAAATCGCGACGGCGATCCAGTCAACCACGACCATTGTTGATCACATAACCAGCCCGCTCGACAGCATCACCTTCTACGATGCCGGCGTACAGCGCACGGTTACCGTTTCATCCGTATTGAACGGCAGCGCCGATACGGTGGACACAATCTACACAGGCTTCGACGCCAGCGATGATACGATTACCGGCGGCAGCGGCAATGATGGCCTGTTCGGTGGTGCGGGGAACGATACGCTGGATGGTGGTTCTGGCGATGACATCCTTGTTGGCGGCACGGGGAATGATACCTATCTGGCCAGCACCGGTAGAGACGAAATTTTCACCGGAGGCGGTACCGATACCCTGGTTATTGACGGTGCAGTCGAACTGTCCGGCGCATTCTTCGACACGGCTTCCGGTGATCTGACCCTTGATCTGTCAGACACCCTCGGCAATTCGGTCGGCGCCATCGAGATCGAGGACCACGACACCAGCCCGCTCACCTTCGTTCAGTTTGACTTCGATGAAGATCCGGCGACGGCGCTGGAAACCTTCCGCGTTGCAAACAGCTTCGACCAGAGCCTGGCCACGGACAACACTGTAATGGCGGGTGGGGACGGCAACGATACCCTGACCGGCGGTGCCGGCGATGACATCATCGTCGACAACGGTGGTAACGATACCGTCAGCGGTGGCGCGGGCGATGACTTCTTCTTTGTCGGAGACGGGAGCAACAGCTTCGATGGCGGCAGCGGCTCGGACACGGTCTCCTACGATGAATTTTCCACCGACGTGGTTGTCGATCTGTCGGCGGGGACCATCGGTGCAGGCACAGGCGCAGTCGATAAGGCCGGTATCCCAGTCGTCGACACATTGGCCGGCATCGAAAATATCGAGGGTGGTTCCGGCAATGACACGCTGATCGGTGACGCCGCTGCAAACGTGCTTGAAGGTGGTGATGGCAACGACGTGATCACCGGCGGCGCAGGCGCGGATACCCTCACCGGTGATGCGCCATGTGCGCCAGCGATGCAGTCGGATACCTTCCGCTATCGGTTCGCCAGTGACTCTGCCATCGGCGCGGCTGACACCATCACCGATTTCGATGCGGTCAATGATACCATCCTGCTGGAAGGTATTGGCACGGACGCATCAGCGTATGTGGGTAGTTTCGATAGCAGTGTTACCGGTGTTCCTGCCTTTAGTGGCGCGGGCTTGACGGAATCCGCCTTTGATATCGCCACATCGACCCTGTTCATAGATGTCAAGGGTACCGGTACGGCGGACATGGCGATTGTTCTCACGGGTGATGGCGCAACAACCGCCGCCGCCCTGCTGGCCAACCCGTTTTTCCTGCGAACAGAACCAACAACGGAACCCAGCGAGTTTGACGACCTCATTCGGGGCGACGACACCGGCAATATCTTTGATGCGCTCGGCGGGGACGACCTGGTCGAGGGGCTCGGAGGCGACGATGTCCTTTCCGGCGGTACTGGTGACGACATACTCGTGGGCGGTGCGGGAAACGATATTCTGAACGGAGGCGCGAATAACGATACCCTTGATGGTGGGTTGGGCAATGATGCGCTCAATGGCGGTGCCGGCAACGACACCCTCATTGGTGGCGGTGGCAACGACAGCTTCGATGGCGGCGCTGATATTGATACCGTGGACTTCAGCGCGGAAACCCTGGGCCTGAGTGTAGACCTGACCACCGGTCGCGTTGCTGATACCACCGCCGTAGACGTATTGTTTGGCGCCACGGGCAATACGGGCGCGCCGGGAACGGAAGGCACGCTGATAAAAGTTGATCCTGCAACGGGGTCGGGAACCCTTGTCGGTGATCCCACTGCGGCGGCGACGGAGCACCTGACGGGTCTTGCACAAACGTCGGATGGTACCGTTTTTGCTCTTCTGGATGACGGCACGGGAATTGGTACACTGATTACCGTCGATCCGGTAACCGGACAGACCATCAGCACAATTGGTTCCACCGGTTTTCCTGTTAATGATCTAACCGTCGATCCGTCTACTGATACGCTTTACGCCATCGGGGTGGGATTTATTGTTTCCCTCGACAAACTCAACGGCTCAGTGGATGTGGCATTCCCCACAGGATTATCTGGAGACGACAGCAATGTTGGACTGACATGGGTCGCGCCTAATCCGAATGTCGTTGATAATACGGCGACTGCTTCGACGGGAACCACAACCCAAATTCCGCAGGTAGAAGTTATTGACATTACAATAGGTGGAACGCCGGTAGCCGGGGAAACCTATGATATTTTAGTGCCGTCTCTCGGGACCGGCATCATTTCATATGTTGTCATTGGTGGAGATACGGTCGCAACCATCGCCGCGGCCCTGCGATCTCAGCTTACGGCAAATGCGGCCACGGCGAGCGAGTATGACGTAACGGTTTTGAACGGTAACGTCATCACGATTACGGCGCAGACGGCGGGCACGCCCATGGGCATCACGGCGTCACCGGCTGCGGCGGTGGTGGCGATTACGACGTCGCATATCGGCGGCGATCAAACCATTGATACCGTTACTCTCGCCGGTGATCCGGAGCCGGGCGACATTTATTCTGTTTCCATTGATGGTCAGGTGCTGACGCACACTATAACGTCCTCCACGGAAACGCTCGCCGATGTTGCCACGAGCCTCGCCGACGACCTCTCGGCGGTCACTGTATCCCTTTCCGGCACTATTTCCGCGGTTGCGATCGGCAATACCATTGAGTTCACCTCTCAGCTGCCGACGGGATCGACGAGAGTCGTTCTGGCAAATGCCATAAACTTCGATGGTGGTTTGGCGGTTACCGGTCTCGACACCGACGTTATTTCCAGCGTTAGCGTATTTAACACGGCAGGGGCTCTTGTCTCGTCATCTTCGATAACTGAAAACGGCTCCGGTATACCCCTTGGTGGCCTGGGAACTGACCCATCAGACGGCAGTATTTACGGCGTTGATGCGAACGGCAATGTTTACCAGATTGATCCGTTCACCGGCACGACGACCCTGTCCGGCAATCAGGGTATCGGCGGTGGCGGTGATCTGGCCTTCCTGAACGTGACGGGTAACTCTGTCTTCGAAACCATCACGAGTGTTGAGAACGTCATTGGCACCAGTCAGGACGATGTGCTGATCGGCAACGCTCAGAATAACGTGCTCGACGGCGGCACGGGCAATGACATTCTGGATGGTGGCGCGGGGAACGATATCCTGCTGGGTGGGGGCAATGATGCCATCGGCAACGATACTTTCATTGCGTCCCGTGGCGACGATGTGATCGAGACGGGCGGGGGCAATGACACGCTTCGCGTGGACGGCAGCTTGGAAATTCTTGATGCCGAGATTGGCGTTGATGGCGCGCTGAGCCTGATCCTTGAAGACAAAACTGATGATACGCTGCATACCGTCAGCGTCAATGATCACGGAACCAATGCC
>JAJFIE010000309.1 GCA_021775275.1 Rhodospirillales bacterium
CCTGGTCCGGCGGCGGCAAGATCAAGCAAGTGGATGTGTCGCTCGATGGTGGACGCAATTGGCAGACGGCACAAATTGATGGTCCGGTGTTGGACAAATCGCTCACCCGATTCCGCATGCCGTGGCGCTGGAATGGCGAGGAATTGCTTATGCAAAGTCGCGCCATGGACGAAAGCGGGTACGTGCAGCCCACATTCAGTGACTTGCGCGCCGAGCGAGGCACCTGGTCGATTTATCATCGCAACGCCATTCATACATGGTTGGTGCGGTCCAGCGGGGAGGTGGAAAATGTTCAACTTTCCTAAACATGTGACCATGGTTAGTGCTCTGATTCTCACCATAGGAGTGGGTTTGCAAAGTGCACTGGCCGGAGAGGATATAGCTGATCTTGGTTTGGGTCAGGTGGCGACACCCGAGATCATCGCCGGATGGGATATTGATATCCGTCCCGATGGCATGGGCTTGCCCGCTGGCCAGGGGAGTGTTTCGGAGGGTGATGAGGTTTATCAGGAACGTTGCGCTCAATGCCACGGCGAGTTTGGATATGGTGGCGGCTCACGCTATCCCGAACTGGTTGGTGGCGAGGACACACTGACGACCCTTGATCCTCGCAAAACCATTGGCAGCTACTGGCCTTTTGCATCCACCTTGTTCGATTATATTAAGCGCGCCATGCCATTTGGCGAGGCCCAGACTCTCAGTGATGATGAAGTCTATGCCCTGACCGCTTTCCTGTTAAATTTAAACGATATTGTGGACGATGACGCCGTGATGAACAGTGAAACGCTGCCCAGGGTGGTTATGCCTAATGTAGATGGCTTCATTGATGATCCCCGCCCTGACGTAATCAAGGAAGCCTGCATGTCGAACTGTATCGATAAGGTAGAAATCGTCTCTTACGCCAGGAAAGTCGGCGTCACGCCAGACAACGACAACTGATATTTCAGGTGAGTGGCGTCACTCGGCAGCTTCTGACAATTTTCTGCTGGCGTCTTTGTTTTCTGTCGAGCAGAAAATCTCAAACATCAAACCGATTACCTGTCGGGCCTCTTCACTGGCCAGTGAATAATATATTGCTTTGGCATCGCGGCGGGTTGTCACAAGATTATCAGCGCGCAACCGGGCCAATTGTTGCGATAATGTAGGCTGGCGGACATTGAGCATATCTTCCAGTTCGCTCACATTGAGTTCACCCTGTGCCAAACTGCACAAGATCATCAACCGGTTTTCATTGGCAAGCGCCTTGAGGAAGGCAGATGCTTCCTTGGCGTTTTTCACCATTTCTTCCGGGCTGACTGAGTCGGGTATTTCCATGGCACACTCACATATGAAAAACCGAATATGTATTTATTACTCCGTTTCAGATTTGTTTTAAAGGTTTAATCGGGCACAATCCTTTGTCCGCACAGGATTGTGTTCCGTGCGATCCTGTATAGAGGATGATGGCGATATGGAGGGTAGGGGAAATACAAGATGTTTAGTCCATAGGCAGGGATCAGGTGTATCCACAATATCCAACAGGCAAATCTTTACTCATCACTGCCCTTGTGCCATGTCGGAAAAAAGTGGGCACAGCCGTTCATATAGCTGTCGGTACTGGGCATACCGCGTATCATAAAGATCACCAGTCTGCGGATTTGGTGAAATCAGAGGGCCTTCGTCGATAAAACGATTGACCCCGGCCCAGTCGGATACAGCGCCGATGCCGATGCCCGCAAGCCAGGCCGCGCCCAGGCAGGAGCCCGGATGATTTGCCAATAACTGGACCGGCATTCCGAGAATATCTGCGGCGATCTGCATCCATATACGGCTCGCTGTCCCGCCATCCGATGCAAGAATACGGCGAACCGGATAACCGATATCACGCATAACCTCGATATGGTGACGAAAACCGAAACAGGTCCCTTCGAGAAGGGCGCGCCACATATCAGCCATGGTGTTATTCAGGCCCAGCCCCGTAAACGTGCCGCGCGCAAACGGGTCATGAATGGGTGTTTTTTCGCCAAGAAAATAGGGCAAAACAAGGACGCCGTTGGCCCCGGGAGGGACGTTTTCGGCAAGTGTGTCGAGGTGGGCGTGTGTGGTTGTTTTGTCAGCGCCAGGTTCCGCCGCAACGTTTCCAGCGATTTCCGCCACGAACCAGTTTAACAGCGCCCCTGTCGACGCCATACACCCGTTGGGCATGAACAGGCCGGGCACGATGTGGAAATCGGTGAACAATCGGGGGTCGGGCCGAATTTGGGGGGTCGCCGCAAGGATATCGCCGGCGCCACCGAATTTGATCAGAATGTCGCCCGCCTCCACTACACCGGCGACATAGGCCGACGCGACGTGGTCGGCACATCCCGCAACCACCGGGGTGCCCTCCTTGAGCCCCGTCTCCGTGGCTGCTTCTCGGGTTACCTCGCCGACGATGTCGTGCGACATCCTGACGGCAGGCAGAAGTGCCGGGTCAATGTGCGCGAGGGCGATGAGGTCTGGTGCGAGTGCACGTGTCTCCAGCGACAGAAACCCGGCTTCGAGTGCCCAGTTCTGCTCAATGGAGCGCGTGCCGGTCAATTTCCAGTTGATGAAATCGTATGACCCGAAGATCGTGGATATACGCCGGAAGACATCCGGTTCATGGCGCTCCAGCCACCGCAGTTTCGTGGCGACGAGTTGTTGATTGATGCCGTTGCCGGTCGTTTTCAGGAAGTCTTCCGGGACGACCTCTGCGGTAATTTCCGACACTTCTGCACCGGAGCGCCCATCGCTTTGCTGGATCGAAGGGCGCAACAAACGGTCGTTTTCGTCCAATAAGATAAGGGCGGGGACCATGCCGGTCACACCAATTGCCGAAATATCGTGGGCTCGACACCGGGCGGTTTCCAGGACCCGAGGCACGATAGCGCAAACATTCGCCCACCATTGCTGCGGATCCTCTTCGGCCCAACCGGCGTGCGGCGACGACAACTGCACCGGGCAACTGGTCGTCGCCAGAACCCGGTTCGTATGATCGATCAAAATGCCGATCGTCGAGGTGGTGCCGATGTCCAGTCCGAGGAATAGGGGCATCGGGTTATCTCAGCGATCCAACCGTATCCATGAAACGTTTGACGCGCTCTCCATCAACCGGGTTCCACGTATCGCCATCAATCTTGAAGTGTGTGCCGATGACACACCCGTCGGCGATATTGAAAACATCGCGAACATTGTCGATGTTAACACCGGTATTGGCGAATAACGGGAAGTCGCCGATGGCGTCGCGCACAAGCGTCAGATCGGCCTGTTCGGCGGCCTGCC
>JAJFIE010000310.1 GCA_021775275.1 Rhodospirillales bacterium
CCGGATATCATGGCCGTGGCCAAGGGGCTTGGAGGTGGGTTCCCCGTGGGGGCCTGTCTGGCCGTCGAACGTGTGGCGTCTGTCATGACGGCGGGGACGCACGGATCAACTTTCGGCGGTAATCCGCTTGCCATGGCGGCGGCGAATGCGGTTATGGATGTGATGCTTGCTGACGGGTTCCTGGGCGGCGTCGAAAAGATCGCCGGATACTTGCATACGCAGCTTGAAAAAACCGTATCGAAACATCCGAATGTTTTTTCAGATGTTCGCGGGCAAGGGTTGATGATGGGCGTCAAGTGTGTCGAGGAAGGCGCTAACGCAAAGCTGAGTGGAAAACTCATGGAACTGGGTTTGTTAACGGTTCTGGCTGGCGACAATGTGTTGCGTCTCGTGCCGCCGTTGATCATCACGGAGGCCGAAGCAGACGAAGCCATTAACCTGATTGACCAGGCGGCAGGTATGCTTGGCGGGGGTAATGGCGATGGGTGAGCAATCCGGGATCCGTCATTTTCTGGATATTGACCAACTCGATTCCGCAACACTACGCGGCATCCTTGATACAGCATTGCATCTGAAACATGACGAAAGGCCGTCTCGTCCGCTGGAGGGCAAGACACTTGCCATGATTTTCGAGAAACCCTCAACGCGAACGCGGGTTTCTTTTCAGGTCGGAATGCAGCAGCTGGGTGGGAACGTCGTGCTGTTGTCGGGAACCGATTCACAGCTTGGCCGCGGTGAAACGGTGGCGGACACCGCGCGCGTTCTGTCCCGATATGTGGACGCCATCATGATTCGCACCGATGATCATGAGAAAATTACTGAAATGGCGACCTATGCAACGGTGCCGGTGATCAATGGTTTGACCGATAACACCCACCCCTGCCAGATCATGGCCGACATCATGACCTTTGAGGAACACCGCGGCGCCATCTCAGGGCGAACGGTTGCATGGTGTGGCGATGGAAATAACGTGGCGGTCAGTTGGGTGCACGCTGCCGCACGGTTTGGATTCAACGTGAACCTCGCCTGTCCGGCGGGGCATCAGATTAATCGCGATGTCGTTGCCTGGGCGACCGAAAACGGTGGGCAGGTGCATGAGACCGAGAACCCGGATGAGGCCGTGAGCGGTGCGGACGTGGTTGTTGCCGATACCTGGATTTCCATGGGTGATGATGAGGCGAACGTGCACAATATCTTCGCACCCTATCAGGTGAATGATGCCCTGATGGCAAAAGCAAAATCTGACGCTCTGTTCATGCACTGTCTGCCGGCACATCGCGACGAAGAAGTCACGGGTTCTGTTATTGATGGACCGCAATCGGTTGTCTGGGACGAAGCAGAAAACCGGATGCATGCCCAGAAGGGTATCCTGGCCTGGAGTCTGGGCGGGTGAGCGATCACGGCACGGGTAATGGTTCCGCGCTACCGCCTGTCAATGAAGACACGATCCAGGAATGCGAAGACCGCGCCTTTCGTGCCTGGCCTGCGGAAGGGTTGCATCGGCTGTCGGGATGGGTCGTCCGTCATGCCACACTTTCATCGACCAGACGGACGAACTCGGTTTTTGCCGGTTCAATTGATGACACCATCAATCTGGATGCCTTGTTGAGACAGGTCGAATCGTTTTACGGAAATATGGGTATATCGTCCCGATTTCAGATAACACCTGTGTCATCTCCTCCTGATCTTGATGCCCGGTTGAATGAACGGGGGTATAAGGCAGAAGGCCGGTCCGTTGTTGCCTGGGCGCAAAGCAGAGATGTCATCATTAAAAGCGGTGACGCGTACGATGATGTTCTCTTCAGTACAGTGATGACGGATGATTGGGCCGATATATATGCCAAGAGTATCAGCGCTACAGATGGCCCGGGCGCAAGACTGGCGCTATTTAACAGGATCAGGTGTCAGAAGGTGCATGTGACAGCACTAAAGGACGGCGTGCCGGCCTCCATCGGTCTCGGTGTCTTCGACGGTGGTTGGACAGGTGTGTTCGCGATGTTTACCTTGCCTGAGTTTCGCCGCCAGGGATTGGCACATGGAATTGTCGAGGCGCTTGCTGATTGGACAAATACTGTTGGCGGCGACCATATGTATCTTCAGGTTGAAGAAAACAATGCTTCACGGTCAATTTATGACCGGTGTGGGTTCCAGCCTGTTTATCAATATCACTACCGTACGCTTTCGGAACAATGAAGCCCATGACACAACTCGAAGCAATCGCATCCGGCTCGATCGATATGATACAGCCGTTTCAGGTCGAAGGACCGGGATTGCGTGGGCGTATGGTGCGCGTGGGTCCGGCACTGCAAAAAGCTTTGGGGCCTCATAATTATCCTCCGGTCGTTGGTGCGTTACTGGGTGAAACAGTGGCGACCGCGCTCATTCTGGCCAGTTCATTGAAATATGACGGTATCTTCACCCTACAGACCAGCAGTGATGGTCCCATTGGCATGCTGATGGCGGACGTCATCAATGGCGGCGTTTTTCGGTGTTATGCACGCTATAATACCGATCGGCTGGCCATCCTCAACGAAACACCAGGCGAGGCCTCTCTGCCACATTATCTCGGGGCCGGTCACATGGCGTTTACGGTCGATCAAGGCCCGGATGCGGAACGCTATCAAGGGATAACAGAACTGACCGGCGCGAGCATGGTCGATTGTGCCCATGCCTATTTTCAGAAGTCGGAACAACTTCAGACCGCCATGGTTATTCATTCTGACGCCGACGCCGGGTTGGCAGGCGCAATAATGATCCAGCAATTGCCCGAACAGAAAGATGCAATGGACGACGATGATGAAGACTGGCGCCGTGCCGTTATTCTGATGAGCAGTGTGAAGTCAGAAGAACTGCTCGACAGCGACCTGAAGCCGGGTAAGTTGTTGTATAGGTTGTTTCATGAAGAAGGGGTGCGGTTGTTTGATCAACAGCCGGTCCGCAATGAATGCCGCTGCTCCAGTGGAAAAGTGGAGAAAACGCTCAAATCATTTCCACGTACGGAAATCGAAGATATGCGCGAAGACGGAATCGTGATCGTTACATGTGAGTTCTGTAAAACCGCATACGAGTTTGATGATGATGCGCTCGATAGGCTGTATTCAACACTAGACAATGATGGTTCCGATTAGTATCTATTTTTCTATGGGTTGTATTGCGTGAAGACCATCGTTTGGGCAGAATATAACTATGATGTTTCGCTCCCTTTTCCAAATCTGTTTCACGGTGGTTCTGCTAACGCTCGGCGCATGCGCTAAAGTGCCGCCACCTCCCGTGCTGGCGGAAATTACGTTTGCACACCTTCCGCCCTATCAGTTGGCTGTCGGCAGTGTGGAAGTCGAGGTTCAATTTTCCTCGCCCATGACGGCGCCCCATATTGAACATACGATTCCGCAGTCACCGGAACGGGTCATGCGGCGCTGGTCAGATGATCGCCTGGATGTAACGGGCGGTGATAATTTTGCCCGGTTTATTATTCTCGATGCCACAGTCACCGAGCAGGCCCTGGCGACTGATGGGACATTGACGGCGGTATTCACCAACGAACAGGCCTTGCGGTATGAAGCCGCAGCGGAGGCTGTTCTGGAAATACGGAATGCGTCCGGCGGTTTTCTGGGTAATGCGACGGCCCGTGTGACACGCACCATTACCATCCCGGAAAATGCGACCCTGAATGAACGTGATCAGGCATTGTTCGATTTCATCGACCGTCTGATTCAGAATTTTGATACGGAGATGGATGCAAATATCCGCACTCATCTTGCCCAGTGGATACGCTGAACCATTAAACCTTCTGCCGCCGGGCCAGAGTCTCCCGACGTATAATATAGAGACCGCTGACGATGATCAGCGCGGCGCCCGAAATGGCCCAGATGTCCGGGACATCACCCCATACTGCATAGCCCAATAGTGCTCCCCATACGACACTGACGTATTTGAAGGGGGCAACGGTGGCGGCCTCGGCATATCGGAATGCCAGAATCATCAATAACTGCGCCGCACCAATCATGAACCCTGTGAAGGCGAAAAGCACCATGTCGTGCAATGTCGGCATGACCCATCCGCCGAACGGCAACGTCATCGCACCTGTGATCGCCACGCCCAGCAAAGCGTAGAACAGCATACCGACGGAGTTGTCGTGAACGGCGAGGCGGCGCGTGATGATATCGCGAACAGCGCCGATCACAGCCGTGGTCAGGGGCAGCAGCATGGCCCACTCCATTCCGGCTATTCCTGGCCGGAAAATGATGGAAATGCCCATAAAACCGATGCCGACGGCTAACCACCGCCGCCAACCGACATGTTCGCCAAGAAACCGTGGAGCAAGAGCCGTAATAATAAGGGGGCCAGCGAAAGTAATGGTAATGGCGGTCGCCAACGGCAGAAACTGCATGGCCATAACAAATGTCACAGTGGTCCCGATAACACAGAGAGCACGGGCCAGGTGCGCGCCTCGGCGTGTCACCCGAAGTGCATTCAAGCCTCCTTGTTGCCAGAGCAAGGGGAGGGAAAACATCAGGGCGAGGATTCCGCGCACCGCCATGATCTGGCCAACCGAATAATCGCCGGTCAGCCACTTGACCACGGCATCCTGAACGGTCAGGCAAAAACCCGCCGCCAGAATACATGCAATTCCGCGTACCTGTGGTGACATGGCCATACTGGTGAAATTCATTACCAAACAGAAGGATGCTATGGCAGGACCCTAACAGGCGCGTGCGCTCTTCGCATCATTCGGTTTTTTATATGGCGTTCAGAGTTTAGGCAGGGTGTTTTTGTTGATCAGTCTGTCGGCCATTGCGCGCTCGGACTCACTCAGTCTATCTATCAGCGCCGAGGCCTCGTTCCGGGCCCAGTCATTTCCCTGCCTTGCAGATATGCTGAACCATACGAAGGCCGCCATGTAGTCACGGATGGGATCGTCCGGGCTGCCCAGGGCAAGCTCACCAAGAGTCAGGGAAGCCGTAGCATCACCCCGCCGTGCGGCCCGGCGGTACCAGACAATGGCATTTGTGATATCCACAGGGCCGCCCTGTCCCCGCATCATCAGATCGGCAACGGATGACATGGCGTCAACGTGCCCGGACATGGCTGCTTCATACCAGCTTTCCCGCGCCTCGGCATATCTTCCACCATCGTAAGCTTGCACCCCGGCGGCATACGACTCGTCGCCCGGCATTTCGGCGCGAACGGCGATGGCGGGCGTCGTCATCAAAATGATGATCAACAGGATTGCAGGCGACTTCATGTCTGTACGGTGTCATAGCCTCGTTGTTTCAGGCCAATCAATCCGTATCACGCTCAGGTGACGGCGTTCCCATATTCCCCGTGTCAATGAGTAGCGATTACGTGCTGTCCCTCTCGCACAACAATCTCGGGCAACGTGCGGACATCGGCCTCCATTGTGCGGAAGTTGGTGATGCAGGCCCGTAACAGGAACTGCCCATCCCGGATGGCGTTTGAGATATGCGCCTCGCCGCCTGTCTGGATGCGGGTCAGCACAGCGGCGTTCAGATCGTTCAGATAGCTCTCCCGTTCCGCCGGATCATCCGGAACATCGGCTTCCGGGACATAACGGAATGTCACGATGCTTAAATTGTGGGTCATGGTTTCGATGCAGGGATGATCATCCAATGCGCTTTTCATGATCCCGGCCAGCCGGATATTGTTTTCCACCGTATCCACATAGGCCCGCCGCCCCCCGTGGCGCAAAATCAGCCAGGCCTTCAGGGCACGGAAGCAACGGGAATTCTGCAAACCATAGCGGAAAAAATGCACAACATCGGTCTTGTTTCGGTGATGGTAATAAGGCGGATCGAAGCTGAAGGCATCAAGCATTGCCTGTTTGTCACGGACCAGAGCGACACCGGCTTCAAGTGGTGTGAACATCCATTTGTGGGCGTCAACGGCGATGGAATCTGCTTCGCGAAGGCCATGGATATCACCAGGGACATTAGCGGCTGCTGCGGCAAACCCACCGTATGCGCCATCGACGTGAAACCAGATATCAAATTTCCGGGCAATAACGGCGATTTCAGGCAATGGATCAACGGCGCCAAAACTCACGCTGCCAGCGGTGCCGACAATGATGAAAGGATGAAAGCCGTTGGCGGTATCCTTGGTGATTTGTCGGCGCAGGTCCGATGTGTCCATACGTTTATCGACATCCGTGGCGATCCAGTGAATGGCGTCCATGCCAATGCCGCACAAGTCGGCAATTTTCTCGACCCAGGTGTGGGTTTCTCTTGTTGCGTAGGCGACCAGCCGTCGGGTGTCGGGGTTTCCGACCTTACGAATTTCCTCGCCGCCCGCTCGCCGCCGGGCGGCCAAAAAGCCAACCATGTTCGCCATATTTCCACCACTGACAAACAATCCGCCACACGCGCCGCTGTGATCCTTGGGGTACCCGATCAACTGGGCAATCCAGCGTACGGTTTGGATTTCGATTTCCGTCGCTACAGGCGCCGAATCCCATGCTGCCAGATTCGGGTTGGCGGCGGAGGCGAGAAAGTCACCCAGCATGCCCATGGGTGAGGGCGAGCCGATAATATAACCCCAGCTTTTCGGGTGCCCGTTGACCCGCATGTTATCAAACAACAGCGGCGCTGTTTCGCGCAGCAACGTGGCAGGATCAGCACCTTCTTCCGGCAAATCATCTGTCGGCAACAGGGCGAGGGGCTCGCCAGGATTTAAATGATGCGAGGCCTGTACCGTGGTGATGGCGCCAAGAAAATCTGCGATCTGATCAACCAGTTGGTGCCCGGCATCACGGAATTGTTCAGCATCCATATCGAAGCGATTGCGGCTGCCATCGCCGCTGTGCGGATCGCCAGGGGACTCGTCGTTTGGCATTTTGCGTCCCTAGCCGCGCCAGAATGCGCGTGTGAATAGGACAAGGACCGTGAACAGTTCTAACCGCCCCAGCAGCATACCGGCCGACAGCAGCCACTTCGCGGCATCCGGCAAGGTCTGGAACGTGCCGCCGGGACCCGTGACGGGTCCCAACGCTGGTCCGACGTTCGATATTGCTGTTGCGGCGCTGGAAATGGCGGTGAGAAAATCAAGTCCCAGCATTCCGAGGCCCAGGGCGAGAAGGGCATAACAGACGCCAAATACGAAGAAGAAACTTAGCACCGAGACGATGACATCATCCGATATGGGTCGGCGGTTGTAATGGGGAATGAAAATTCCGTGCGGTTGCAACAGGTGGCGCATCTGCATCAGAGCAGCGCTATAGAGTACCTGAAACCGGAAAACCTTGATGCCGCAGGTGGTCGACCCAGCACATCCACCAATAAACATAATGAAGAAAAACAATGGCGTCGCGAAGGCGCCCCACAGGGTGTAGTCTTCAGTTGCATAGCCGGTGCCAGTAATAATCGAGACCACGTTGAACGCAGCAAACCGGAGAGAATCGATCAGCGCGCGCCCTTCGTCCAACCACAGCCATCCTGTCGCAATCAACACAGCCATCCCCGCACCGGCGATGAACCACTGTACCTGAGAGTCACGGAATAGCGCCGTCCATTCGCCTTGAATGGTTTTGAGGTAGAGCAGGAACGGTAATGCACCCAGAATCATGCCGGCTGTGGCGATGGTGTCGATGGTGGCGCTGTCGTAGTACCCCAGCGATTCGTCAGAGGTTGAAAACCCTCCGGTGGCAATGGTCGTCATAGCATGGGCAATGGCATCAAAACCGGTCATGCCGGCTATCCAGTACGCACCGGCCCAGGTGAGGGTCAGCAGCACATAGATAATGCCAATGACACTGGCAACCTGGGCTGCACGCGGTAACGCCTTGTCGCTCTGGTCCGATGATTCCATCCGGAACAACTGCATGCCGCCAACCCGCAATAACGGCAGGATGGCGATGGCCATGACGATAATACCAATGCC
>JAJFIE010000032.1 GCA_021775275.1 Rhodospirillales bacterium
GATCGAACTCAGTGGTGTACCGGTATTCGATGCTACGAGCGGGGAATTCTCAGGCGTCCGCGGGACTGCCGTGGATATCACAGAACGCCACCAATTCGAGCAAAAGCTACAAAAAGCGCGAGACGACGCTGAAAATGTAAACCGGCACAGATCAACTTTCCTGCACACCCTGGCGGATGAAATTCGTGCGCCTCTGGAAATTATCTTCCAAACGAGCCGGAAACTAGACTCTACCCCGGAAGCAGACGATCTGGCACGGCATATGGTTGATATTCAGAAAGCAGGAGACCGGCTCGAGCATCTGGCCAGCGAAATACTTTATCTTGCGCGACTGGAATCCGGTCAAATGGAGTTCGCCATGGAACCCATCGCCCCAACAGCCATTGTTGATGAATGCCTGCTCGATGTAGAGCCTCTGGCACAGGAACGAAACGTACGAATTCTGGGCGTTCATCAATGGGATGGCAGCATTGCCGTAGACCGCCACCAATTCAAACAGGTCCTGCTCAACCTGATTACCAATGGCATCAAATACAATCGGGTTGGCGGACAGTTGACCATCGCCACCTCGCGTGAAGACCCCAGACGCTACCGCCTCTGTGTGACCGATGAGGGAGCCAGCATTCCGGAACACAGCCATGAGGATTTGTTTCAACCGTTTTCACACCTGCGACGTCCCGACAACAATGGTGAAACCGGGCTTGGACTGGCGATCACGAAACAGTTGGTGGAGGGTATGCACGGTCATATCGGTTGCTCACCGGATACCCATGAGGGTTCGACATTCTGGGTCGAATTTCCCGCTGAAAGCAGAATTGACTAACAGGATTGACGGATTAAAACAGGCGTTTGGGTCGCATTGTTAGAAAGGATACAAAATGATATGTTTCTTTCCGACACCACTGGAAATAGTGGTTCAAAACCTTATCTGCTATACCAACACACCCGATCCAGATAAGTAGACGCACGATATGACCGACGTCCAACTTGAAACTTCCGGAAGAAACCATCTTTTCGCAGTGAGCGACAGCGACCAGTACCTGACTCAAATTGAGCAAGCTGCCCATTCGTTCTATCGAACCAAAACATTCAATGATCCCGATGAATTGCTGGACCTGCTCCACAAACAGGTTCCGTCAGCACTGGTTATCGATGCCAAGCTTCAGGGTATGTCCGGCATAGACATGATCTCGAAAGTTCGCAGCTTCTTAAGCAGTGATCAATTGCCCATCGTATACACGATACAAGGCGACCGCATCGATCAACTCGGTACGGCCAGGGGGGTCCCTGGCGTAAAAGCCCTGGAGAAGCCTTACCGGAGGACGGAACTGCTTCACGCCATTTCCAGTCAGGTGAACTCGGCTATTGAAGCGGAGTGGGACAATATCGAGCCGGTGCAACAGGCGGCGCTGAAAAACACCCTGGAGTCATTTAACTCAATCGCTGATCTGATCAGTGAAGGGAACCCCGTCGCCTACGAAAATGTGACGGCTAACTGCGAGCCGTTGATCAAAGCGGTGCAGGACCAGAACTATAAGGAGATGCTGAAAGGGGTCCAGGGGCACGACAACTATTCGTATGTTCATTCCATGCGTGTGGCGACGCTTTTAAGCCTGTTCGGCGCCGCCATCGGCATCAAGGGCGAAGATCATATGACCCTGACCGCAGGCGGTCTGTTACATGATGTGGGCAAGATGGTTATTCCCCACGAAGTACTGAACAAGGCCGGAAAGCTCGACGAGGGTGAGTTCGTTGTCATGAAGAGCCATGTCACCCATACACTGGATTTCCTGGAGAAGACGAAAACGCTGCCGAACGGCGTCATGATCATTGCCGGGCAGCACCACGAAAAACTCGATGGGTCCGGTTATCCTTTCGGCCTTAAGGGTACGGAGCTTAATCAACTGGGACGCATGGCTTCCATCATTGATGTGTTCAGCGCCCTGACCGACCGGCGGGTCTACAAACCCCCCATGCCACCGGAAAAAGCGTTTTCCATCATGGGCAGTATGGAAGGCCACCTGGACCAGACGCTTATGCTGGTGTTCAAGGAAATGCTGCTCGATAGCGTGGGCGATTTGTAGGTGGGGCAATCCGTGGTAATGTTAAGCGGATAGGTTTTCCGGCGGCACGACAAATTCAATGGACTTTGTTTCGAACGCCTCAAGATCACTGGTTTGCCGACCGAGAAAAATTGGCTCCGTATCCGCCCTGTAAATATTGATTTTTGCATTGTAGACATCACGAAGTCTGCTGTGCTTGTCGACAATGGTGTACTTGTGCACACCGAATTCATTCGCCTCTGAGCGGTCGCCTGTCAGATAACATTTGATGGAATCGATGTGATCGCCAGACAGTGTCAGGCCCTTGAGACTGGATAGGGTTTCCTGTGTTTTCTCGATAAACTGTACGGTATCGATTTTCACCACGTGTCCATGCTCCCCGTCAGGCATGGGAACCCAGAAATCGCCGACCAGAACCTGTCCGGGGAGTGCGCGTTCCAGCATCCGCGCCAGTTCGATCGTGACATCGCCGACGATATAGCTGTAGAGCGTGGGGTTGAGGCCTTCCGACTGATAAAACTCATAATGCCCACCCACATGAAATGCGGCACGCAACGATGGTGTCATCTTGCTGGCTGACTTCTGGTTGGCGATCGCATTGTCAGCCAGCACCAGATGCATGAAGTGATACAGGTTCACATTGGCCTGAATACTGCGATCACGATTCCAGATGTAGAATCCGTCACCTGTGGTTGTGCGGGCAAAACTGATGTCAATATCGTTACTCAACATCTTCGAGTAGGCGGAGTTCACCGAATAGGCGAGGCTGTTAAGCTGGGTAACCTGCTCAAGGGGCGATAACAGGGAAAACCCGACGATATCAAACAGCGCCACGGCGCGGTCCTCCACATAGGAGATGCCATATCGCTTCACCAGCATCTCGATCATGGAATAGGGAACATCTATTCCCGGCGTAAAAGGCAGTTCAATGCGGGTGGGCTCGTATCCCAAAAGCAGACAAAACCGCGCCAGTTCATCCTGTTCAACGTGTTTGGAGCCAGAAATCACGTCCTCAATGACATCGTCGGCATTATTGGATCGCCCGTCAGGGGCATTTACTTTATCTGCCGGATTGCCAGGTCGGGCAGCGTATTCGCTGAGCCCATAATGCGGTATCACCAGCAAATCCATGGCGTTTTCCGCCGATGCCCATACAAGAATCAGATTGCCGCCCAGCGCCCACTGGCCATGCAGGGCGCCATCGAGAAACGTCAAATGCGCTTCATTGACATCGTTTTCATGCGCCTGCGACACCAATTCGGGAAATTTGCTGAAGTCCAGTTGATAGGCCATTTATATCCGAACAAAAACACAGCGCTTGCGTCCGCGTACCCAAGCACACCCTTTCAATTCCCGGATGTTAGCCTTTTGTCGCAAGACGTTACAAGGCATACGCCCGGAAAATACTGAAACCATGGGTGATACGGATCAGGTATCCAGATCGTACTGCCTGAGTGTGGATTTCTGGCGATCAGCCAGCTTTTGCTCATCGAACCCCTTGATCAGGTCGTGAAACTGCTGGTGCCAGTTTATTTCTGCCTGAAGGTGAGTGAACACGCTACCCAGTCCGATGGCGGCGCGATCCATGAGAACGAACTCGCGCGGCGGCGTGACACCACCGATCCGGCGAAGTTCTGAGTGCACCTTGACCGCAACATTTGCCCCATAGACGACAATGCCGTCTTCCTGAATACGTTGCGTGCGATCCTGCATCAACGGGCCGTACAGGAAGCGAGCCCAGTGGTTCAGAACCTCAATTATCTCGTTCGTCAAATCTGCAAAGCCCCACGTCTCATAGGCGTGGACAGCCAGTTCCATGTCTTCATCTCGCAACGCCCGGTAGAGATCAATGACCGCACCAACAAATGTCGGCGGGAATACCCGGATGCAGCCGTAATCCAGCAAATTGATCGTCAGGTCCGGACGAACCGAGTAATTGCCCAGATGTGGATCACCATGAATGACGCCGTAACCGTAGAACGGTCGGTACCAGGCGCGGAACATATTCATGGCAAGGATATTGCGCTCCTCCAACGGCCTTTCGGCGAAGCTCAACATGGGGTCGCCGTCCAGCCAGGTCATGGTCAACAATCGGTTGGTGCATAAACTCTCGACCGGTTCGGGCACATGAACACCATCCTCATGGGCCAACATGTAGCCGTAGAGCCGCATATGGCGGGCCTCGCGGTCGTAATCCAGTTCTTCGCGCAAGCGGTCTCGTAGTTCGTGATGAATTTCGCTGGGATCAATCGCCCGGTCATAGCGGCGATAAATGGCGAAGGCGAGCTTGAGCTGTTTCAGATCGGCCTCTACGGCAGACGCCATATCCGGATACTGAAGTTTGCACGCAAGGGTGCGACCGTCCATGTGCCGGGCGCCGTGCACCTGCCCCAAAGACGCCGCAGCCGCAGCAGTATGGTCAAATTTATCGAAACAGGCCTGCCAGTCCGGGCCGAGCTCACCCGCCATGCGACGTCGGACAAACGGCCATCCCATGGAGGGCGCATTGGTTTGCAAGTGAACCAGCTCACGCGTGTATTCTTCGGGCAACAGATCAGGCACGGTGCTTAAAATCTGCGCAACCTTCATCAGGGGACCTTTAAGGCCCCCCAGTGCGTCCCGTAGCTCCTTGGCATTGACCGTCGATTCCAGAGGCTTGCCAGTGATACGCCCGGTTGCCGCCCGCGCTGCGACGCCGCCAACGGCGCGGCCCACACGGGCGTAGCGCATGACCCGTCCGCCCAAACTGTCCTGCTCCCGGTCCATGGTGCGCCCGTTCAACCTTCCATTCAATTTTGTCGTTCAACCTTCCCGGCAAAAATCATAAATACGCTGGGGCGGTACATGCAGTGTCACGTCATCGCCTGTGTTGATTGTCCCTTCCCGTTCGACCCACGCCGTCACGCCGCGCAGATTGATGGCGGATTTTGCGAAACGGTCCCCGAATCCGGGAAAATGTACCTCAATCATCATGCCGGGATATTTGCAGGGCTCGTTTTCCATATCCACGACCAGAGAGGCCCCGCCAGCAAAAATCAGACGGGATGACGGCGGCACCATGGTGAAATCAGGGATACCCGACAGACACAGGTTTGCACCCAGCCATTCCGGCTCCAGATGAGATACCTCCATGGTTTCGGCAATCTTCGCCAGATCTTCGGTTGAGACGATGGAAACCTGCCGAACATTGCGGATTTCAGTGCCCTGCTTGTACTGCGCCCGCACCCGCACACAGGATTCGCGGGTCAAACCTCCATGGTCGTCGCCTTCGAACCCGGCATAGGTTACCGGGACACTTTCCACCCTTTCCGTACTCAGGTCCGTTTTCAGATCACCGTTAATGGCGATGGCCTCAGCCCGCCCGGTAATTTTCGTTGGCCGTAGTATCGGCATGTCACACGTCCTCCAGCTGATCAATCAGACCCGATATGACATTAAGCCCTCTGCCCCAGAACGCCGGATCACTGGCGTCGAGACCAAACGGGGCAAGCAATTCCTGGTGACGGAGTGTGCCGCCGGACCGTAACATGTCGAGATATTTGCCCTGAAACCCTGCGTGGCCACCCTGAAACACATCGTAGAGAGAATTCACCAGGCAATCACCAAAGGCATAGGCATAGACATAAAACGGCGAATGAATGAAGTGCGGGATGTAGGCCCAGTAGTGCCGGTAATCATCATCGAAACGGACAGAAGAACCCAGACTTTCGCCCTGAATCTGCATCCAGATGTCGCCCAGACGATCCGCCGTCAACTCGCCAGCCTGCCGTTCGTCATGGACCAGACGTTCGAACTCGTGGAACGCCACCTGCCGGACCACCGTATTCATCATGTCCTCAACCTTGCCAGTGATCATGATACGGCGGGCTTCGACATCGTCTTCGCTTTCCAGCATGGACTGAAAGGTCAGCATTTCACCAAATACGGACGCGGTTTCGGCCAGAGTCAACGGTGTATCCGCCATCAAAGCGCCCTGCGGACCGCTCAACACCTGATGCACCCCATGGCCCAACTCGTGGGCCAATGTCATAACGTCACGTGATTTGCCGTGGAAATTCATCAAAATATAAGGATGAACAGATGGCACGGTAGGATGAGAAAAAGCACCCGAATCCTTACCCGGTCGTAACTCAGCATCAATCCAGTTCTTACGGAAGAACTCATCGGCTATGGTCGCCAGTTGCGGTTCGAACTGTCCATAGGCATCCAGCACTGTGTCTCGCGCCTGCCCCCAGGAAAACTGGCGGTCGGCCTGATCAGGCAGAGGCGCGTTGCGGTCCCAGTAATCGAGTTTCTCTACATCGAACCATTTGGCTTTCAGAGCGTAGTATCGATGGCTCAGATTCGGATATGCCGCCTTTACTGCGGTGACCAATGCCGAAACCACATCATCTTCCACCTGATTGGCAAGATTGCGGCTGGCCATAGGCGACGCATAGTTCCTCAAACGGTCCTCGATCTCCTTGTCTTTGGCCAGCGTGTTGGTAATCAGCGCGAACAGGCGAACCTGACCGCTTAGTTGATGCCCCAAGGCCCTGGCCGCAGCCTTTCGTACCGCGCCATCGGTATCCGACAGACGGTTCAGCGTATCGGCCAGGGTAAGGGTTTCACCATCAATGTCGATGCGCATATCCGCCATGGTCTCATCGAACAGGCGGGACCATGCGGATCGCC
>JAJFIE010000311.1 GCA_021775275.1 Rhodospirillales bacterium
GTTGGAAACGTGCTAAATTCCAGTGGGCGTGAGGTAAACAATGCCGTCATCAGAATGAGCACTGAAAACGTGATCGAAAATGCCAGAGATATATCCAGCATCCACTTCGGCATCGGAAGAATCAGCACAACCAGAATCAAGACGATGCCCAGCGCCAGGGCAAGGTCACCACGTCGCAGGAGGTCAAATACGCGCTTCAGGAAACCATCCATGGCGTTTGCCATCAGGTCTCCGTCTGGAATACTTTCACCGTTTGTGGCGGGTACGCCAGGTTCGGGTGCTGCTTCAGCCATTTATTATCTACTTACCCGTCTGCCATCAAGGCGATGGACGATCATCGCCGGGAAGAGGGACCGACACGCCCTGTTCCCCATAAAGTTTCAATTTGTTCCGCAAGGTTCGGATGGAAATGCCGAGAATATTCGCGGCATGTGTGCGATTCCCGAGACAATGCTGTAGCGTATTAACGATCAACTGGCGCTCGACATCCGCAACGGTCCGTCCGACCAGGTCTCCAGCGCCATCCTGGGCACTTTGTGTCACCGCATTGGCCGAGGCGCCCGGGCTTGCCTGTTGGGTAATGGCTTCCTCATCGATTTCGTTGCCCGCTGCAATCAGGATGGCGCGGTGCATGGTGTTTTCCAGCTCCCGCACATTTCCCGGCCAGCCATGGGATGAGAGTTTCGCCATGGCAGAAACAGAGATAGGGCGGGGGGACTGTCCATTTGCTTCCGCATACTTGAGCGCAAAAAATTCCGCCAGCACTGGAATATCATCGGGCCGTTCTGAAAGGGACGGCAAGCGCAGGTTCATAACATTCAGTCGGAAATAGAGATCCTCGCGAAAGCTTCCATTAGCGACCGCGTCTTCCATATCTCGATTGGAGGTTGCAAGAATTCTGACATTAACCTTCACTGGTTTGCTTGAGCCGATCCTGTCAATCTCCCGTTCCTGCAAGGCGCGCAACAGTTTGGCTTGCAACCGCGGGTCCATTTCGCTGATTTCATCAAGCAGAAGAGTTCCACTATCCGCTTCCTCGAATTTACCGATCCGCCGGGCCACCGCACCGGTGAACGCGCCTTTCTCGTGGCCGAAGAGCTCCGATTCAAGAAGGTTCTCCGGGATTGCGGCACAGTTGACGGCAACGAACCGTTTGCCAGCCCTTCGGCTCTTGGCGTGGATATGCCGTGCAATCACTTCCTTGCCGGTTCCCGATGCGCCGGTGATCAGGATGCTGGCGTCACTCGGCGCAACTTGCTCGGCAAGGCGAATAACGGCGGCCATGTTTGCGTCCTCGAAGACCAGATTATTGTCTTCCTGAGCAACAGCAGTAAGAACCGCGGCGATAAGCTCTGCATCTGGTGGCAGCGGTACGTATTCCTTTGCACCGGCCTTGATCGCCCGAACGGCGGCTTGTGAATCCGTACCAACACCACAGGCGACAACGGGCACATTGATGCGTTCATTCTCCAGGCGTTCCACCAGATCAGCGATATTCAGCATGACATCGGCCATAATCAGGTCGGCGCCGTCACCCGCTCGCAGGGCGACAAGGCCAGCGTCGATGCCATCGACGTGCGAAACCTTTGCACCGCGCGACATGGCGATCTGGCTGGCGGCGCCAATTTGCCCACCTAGAGCTCCCATGATCATCACCCGCATTTTCCGGTCTCTCCGCTGTTCACAAACAATTCAGAATGTTGATGCCCATATGAACTTAGTCGAAATATCGCACGCGGTCGGCGGGCGACAGAATGCTGTTAATCATCATTTCCAGGCGGCGAGGGTTCTCCTGCCGCCCCACCGAGGAGGCGCCCATCATATAAATAGTATTGATCAGCGCTTCTTCGTTTGAGTTCTTTTCAAGCTTGGCGGCAAACGGCATGAAAACCATATTTGCCAGCACTGCGCCATAAAACGTCGTCAGCAGGGCAACGGCCATGCTGGGGCCGATGGATGAAGGCTCCTGAAGCTGCCCAAGCATCTGAACAAGCCCGATCAAGGTACCGATCAACCCCATTGCCGGTGAAAATTCCGCCATTCGTCGCAGAACACTGGCGGAACGGTGGTGACGCTGGACTGTCGCCTGCAAATCACGGCGCATAATCGCTTCCACTTCTTCTCCGGGTGTGCCGTCGACCACCATTCCCAACCCCATTTGCAGGAATGGTTCGCGCCGCAGATCATCAACAAAAGACTGAAGCGATAATACGCCCCGACGCCGGGCCAACTCGGCAATCTGTAGAACCTGGACTGCCGCATCATCCGGTTCACGGCGACTAAAAAACAGGGCACGGGAAACGACCTTGAAGGTATGACCCATATCGCGAAACGAGAAGCACATGGTGGTTACGGCGAGGGTGCCACCAACAACAATCAATACGGAGGGGATATTGATAAACGATCCAGGGGTGCCGCCGAGAAAAATTGCAACGGAAATCAGCCCAATGCCCGAGACGAGTCCGACGACCGTGGCAGCATCGATCCCTGATCGTGGCGGACGCACCGGAATAAGGGTATCATCGGACATTCGCGTTCAGTTAACCTCGGTCGGCTTTGACGATTTCTGTCATGGTGATGCCGAGGCGGTCTTCCACAACCACGACCTCACCACGGGCGACGAGGCGGTTATTCACGTAAATATCGATGGCCTCGCCAACTTTTCGGTCCAGTTCAACAACGGCCCCGCGGCCCAGCTTCAGCAACTGACTGACCTGCATGGTGGCCTTGCCCAGAACCGCCGATACCCTGACTGGAATGTCATAGACAGCTTCGAGATCTTTCGCCCCACGTGGCAGATCACCAATATCCACCATCGCCTGACCGACAGTTTCAACAGGCGCCTCGGGCGGTGCGTCTTCAGCGGGCTTTTCGGCCTCATTTTCAAACTCGTTTAACGACAGGTCTGTTTCTTCTTCTGCCATATTACTCTCCTAATCATCTTCCCGTTAGTCGGCCTTCGGTTCATTGGGGGGGCTATTCAGATCATCAACCGGACCATCAGCCTGCTCGCCCACAATATCTACGGGCTTATCGCCCTCAGAAGTCGAGCCAACTATACCGCTATCTTCACCGGGCATCATGTTTTCGCCATCACCGGGCTCGGAAGGCGCGGATTCCTTGCGATTTTCTTCACCATTTTCGTCATCGATTTGGATATTTTCGTCGTTTTCGCGATTATCAGGTGACTCAGATTCGGGGGCATCCACGTCAGAGGTCTCGACAACCGCTTCTTCGTCACTCTGAGGTGTTATGTCAAGCTGATCCCCGGGTATCTCGGTTTCACTGTTTACAGGTTCGGTTGGCTCAGATTCTTGACGTGTTTCTTCATCGTTACCACCGCCGGCTGGATCGCTTTCATTGATTTCGCCACCGGATCCATTACCGGGTCCATTACTGGGTTCATCACCGGATTTGTTATCATCCGGCACCCGGGGTTCCGGATTCGGTGTCTCAGGTTCTGGTGTCTTTAAGGTGGAAACTTCAACAGCCCCCTGATCGACCTCCTGCGGTAATCCTGCATCTAGATTTCCTTCAAGAATTTGGTCAATGGATTGCCAAAGGGAAGTGATATTTCTTTCGGCGCTACCATCGCCCCACTCCATGCGGCAATCGCCAAAGGGTAGGGCGGAATCTTCCTTCAAAACAATACGGCCCTCATACCCGGCCCCTGCCTTCAGATCGCCAACGCGGGCATCGAGGGTTTCCATAAGGTCAGGATTGACGCGGATGACAACGCGAGGCTCTTCGATCAGACGAAGAAGCGTATGTTCAACCATCCGGTCAATTTCCCCCAGGGAATTCTGCTCATTCATGGCGGGAAACAGTTTTCGGGCAATCGTCGCTGCAATTCCAATGCCGTCGCGTAAAAGCACACTGTTTGCTTGTTCCTGGCGTCCAAATAACTCGGTGATATGCAGGCTGATCGCCTGAACTGTTAGCAGCGTTTCTTTTTCGATTGTTGAAGCTGCGTCGCGAGCACCTTCCAATCTACCGGCTTCGAATGACTCGGCCTTCGCTTCTTCTAATTGTGCCTCACTGTAACCCGGAAGTTCCTCTTCTTCTTCTTCATCTTCGTTCTCTCCATCTCCAGTCGCGTCATCTCCGGCGGTGGCGGCGCTATCATCATCAACCGTTAAAGACTTGGCAGTCGGATCGGCAGCCGGATCAATTGCCGGATCGAATTGCACATCAAACATGAACTTCGTAACAGCGGTCATCTGGATTTGAGTATCCCGGATATTTTTAGGCGTTGGTGAAAATACTAGTATACCAGTTCGTCATCTTCTGATCCGCTGGAGATAACGATTTCCCCGGCATCGGCGAGGGCTTTTGCGACCAGCACGACGGCGGCCTGGGCTTCGTCCACGTCCTTCAGGCGGATCGCCCCCATGGCTTCCATGTCTTCCTTCAACATCTTGCCCGCGCGCTCCGACATGTTGGAGAAGAAAAGA
>JAJFIE010000312.1 GCA_021775275.1 Rhodospirillales bacterium
CGATTAACATGAGTGATCCGATGGTGCTGAGGAAAACCACGTACGAAAGTTTAATGACCAGATCGATGTGCCCGAGTTCACGCAAGAACGTAAACAGCACGACGCCAACACTGGAGCCAGCAACACCTCCAACGAGCAGAACTATCCCCATTTTTAAATCAACGTTATTCCGCCGCCAGTGGGCAAGCACACCGGATACAGAAGAGGCGACGATCTGATTTGCTTCCGTGGCGACCGCGACGGCAGGCGGGATGCCAATAAACATGAGTAGCGGAGTCATCAAAAATCCACCGCCAACCCCGAACAGACCGGACAGGAATCCCACACCGCCGCCCATGCCAAGGATCAGAAAGACGTTTACTGAAACCTCGGCAATGGGAAGGTAGATATCCATGGATACTTATACTCTGTAGGTGGTCAGGATGATTGACCGGCGAAGGAATTTCACCTTAGTCAGATTCACATATACCTCATCAATGGTGATCACGTGGCTACCTTTCGGAACCGATAGACGTGTGAATTCGCGACGCGAGTTCACGGGGTGATCAAAAAACACCTTGTAGAGCAACTATTTACGGCTTTTATTTCATCCGGGAGAGGTTGTCAATGTCGGCACGGATACACTGGAATTTATATCATTCTTGTACCGCCCGCCGGTTGGGAGTTCCTTTATAACGGCATACCATCTTAACGAGATGTGAATGAGTTCAACCGTAGAAAATCTCTACGGTACTTTTTGACATATTACGTGACTGCCGAGAAAAATCATGTCTGACAATCAATCATCGCCACTGAACGGAGAGTGGACATGGGATATCGCGAACAGGGTCAGTGTCCTTGTGTGCGTCTGTAGGGACGGGGTCATCGAATTTATCAATCAGGCCGGATTGCAGGTTTTTGGTGAACCGCCCCCGGACAACGTTATCGGACGCCATTTTCTGGAATTCACACAGAATGAATACCGGGAAATGTATGCTGAATTGTTCAAGGAAGGCATGTCCGATCCGGACGGACTATCGGTGCCGATGAAACTTGCCGCCTCGGACGGCACCATGCAGGAAATGGATGTTGCATTCAAACCGATGCATCAAGCTGATTCATCGTTGATGTTAATCGAGGCGCAGGATATCTCCGAAAGGAAACACGCAACAACGGTGCTTCGCCGGGCTTATAAAGATCTGGAAGCACGTGTGGCGGAACGCGCCCAGGAATTGAGCCAGGAGATTAGCGAGCGCCGTCGTGCTGAAGCATCGCTAAAACTAACGGCGCAGGTGATCAGCCGCTTGAATGAAGGCGTGGTCAGTCTGGATACGGAATTCCATATCACCTCCGTCAACCCTGCGTTTACCCGGATCACCGGTTACAGTGAAAGCGATGTCATTGACTGTCCGCCACCGTTTTTCGACAACATGGGTGAAGACAATGTGTTGCAAAGAGAGATGCATGAATCCCTTGCCGCCGGAATAGCGTGGGACGGTGAGTTCTGGGATGTAACCAAAAACGGCACACGGTATGCCGCAAATCTTTCTGTATCACCGATTGGCACCGAGACAGATGAGTTGGTCCAGTACGCTGCGGTTCTGACGGATGTCACCAAACGCAAGGAAGATGAAGAGCGTATTCGATATCAGGCGAATTTCGATGTGGTAACGAAGTTGCCAAACCGTGCACTGTTTTTCGACCGGTTAACGCAGGCGATAGCTAATACCGGGCGCGCCAACCAGAACCTCGGGCTTCTGTTTATCGATCTCGATGGATTTAAACTGGTCAATGATACGTTGGGCCACGATGCAGGGGATGATTTACTGCATCAGGCCGGCGAGCGGTTGCAAGGGTGCGTACGGACAGGGGACACGGTTGCGCGGCTCGGTGGCGATGAATTTACCGTCATCATGCCAAGCCTTATGGACGGTCGCCATATCAATATCGTGGCGCAACGAATCCTGAACGCTTTATCTAGTCCGTTTGAGATCTCCGGGAAAGAAGCAATTGTGTCGGCAAGTATCGGGATCACCATTTTCCCCGACGATGGGCAAACCCCAAATGATCTGTTGAAGAATGCGGACAGTGCTATGTACGCCGCAAAGGAAAATGGCAAAGCCAATTTCCAGTTCTACACACCGTCTCTTAACGAGGAAATCCGGGAGCGCCTTTCGATCAAGAACGGTTTGTTAAAGGCGGCAGAGCGCGGAGAGTTTGATGTATTTTATCAGCCAAAGCTGAATCTGCGGACAGGGAAAATCGATTCCGTAGAAGCGCTCATGCGTTGGAATAGTAAAGAGTTGGGGAGCGTGTCTCCGGTCAGGTTCATCCCTATGCTTGAAGAATCGGGTATGGTCGTTGAGGTGGGTGAGTGGGTTTTACAGCAAGCCTGCAAACAGCACCAGTCATGGCTTGATGCAGGATTGCCACCGCTCCGTGTTGCCGTCAACCTTTCCGCCCGTCAACTGCGTGAAGTGTCCTTCGTCGGCGTTGTTCAGAGCGCATTGTCGAAATCCGGCGTTCCCGCCGAGGGGCTGGAGATTGAAATCACGGAAAGTATGCTGATGTCAGATTCCGCGCGCGCAGTTGTTGCATTGGAAGAACTGCATGAATCCGGCATTCATATTGCAATGGATGATTTCGGCACAGGGTATTCTTCGCTGAGCTATCTCAAGCAGTTCCCGATTGATACCATTAAGATTGACCGATCGTTTGTTTCGGATATCGCGACAAACGCCGACGATGCAGAAATCATTCGCACGATTATTTCCATGGGGCGGACGCTAAACCGCCGGGTTGTTGCTGAGGGGGTGGAGACTCGGGAGCAGTTGGAAATACTCGAGAGTTACCAGTGCGATGACATCCAGGGATATTATATCAGCCGCCCATTACCATCTGATGAAGCAACAGAATTCTTGCGTGAGCATTTTACTGAAACCAAAAAATAACATATCTGCAATTGCTCTAGTATACCAGTTCGTCATCTTCTGATCCGCTGGAGATAACGATTTCTCCGGCATCGGCGAGGGCTTTTGCGACCAGCACGACGGCGGCCTGGGCTTCGTCCACGTCCTTCAGGCGGATCGCCCCCATGGCTTCCATGTCTTCCTTCAACATCTTGCCCGCGCGCTCCGACATGTTGGAGAAGAAAAGA
>JAJFIE010000313.1 GCA_021775275.1 Rhodospirillales bacterium
CCCGTCGAGCAGGTGCGGTGCGGTCTCCCGTACGGTCATGATGTCGGCCACTTCAACAGCCGGATGATCGCCTGTCTGAAAGGTTGCAGGCTCAAGCTTCTCGGCGTTGCCGATGACTCTGTCTACGCCACGAATGGCGGCGAATCCATCCGGGTCCAGTTGCGCGGCGCACCCGGTGACGATGATCTCGGCGTTCGGGTTGTCCCGACGCGCACGGCGCACCGCCTGACGCGACTGCCGTTCGGCCTCTGCCGTGACGGCACAGGTATTGATAATGACCGCATCATTCAGTCCGCCCTGCTCACCATGGCGGCGCATCAGTTCGGATTCAAAGGCATTCAACCGACAGCCCATGGTAACAATCCGGGGAGCGCTCATGATGCGTCTCGCCCAGTCAGCAGCGATGGATCAATCGTTCCTGAAAAACTGACGGAGGCCGGACCGGTCTGAACGATATGGTTGTCGTCACGCCAGGTGACACCCAGTGATCCGCCATCCATGACGATCTCGGCGGCGCGACCCGTGAGGCCACGGCGGTGCGCGGCTGCCAGTGTAGCACAGGCGCTGGAGCCGGACGCCATGGTGCGGCCGACACCCCGTTCCCAGGTCTTCAGCCTGATGCGGTCATAGCCCAGCACTTCGGCCATCTGCACATTGGCGCGCTCCGGGAACAGGGGATGCAGCTCCAACTGATGACCCAGTTCATCAATGGGTGCGACGCTGACGTCATCAACAAAGAACACCATGTGCGGATTGCCCACATTCACCCCCACCGGACTGGTCATTCCGTCTGCTTCCACAGGCAAGTTCAGGGTGTCGCAATCATAAGCCAGCGGAATATCACCCCAGTCCGTGTTAACCGGCCCCATATCCACGCTGACGCGGTCGTTGCCTGCGGCGACAACGTCGAGCAGACCGGCAGCAGTTTCAATGACGATTTGATTCCGGTTGGACTCGGCCATAAGCATGGCGCCGATACAACGGGTCGCATTGCCGCAGGCCGCGGACTCACCGCCATCGGAATTGTAGATGCGCATGAACACTTCCGCCGCACCGTTGGACGCCGGTTCCAGCACAATCAGCTGGTCACAGCCGACACCCGTATGGCGGTCCGCAATGGCCCGCACAGCATCAGCCGACAACTCCGGGTCACGCACGCGTCCATCAAAAACGACAAAATCGTTTCCCAGTCCGTGCATCTTTGAAAACACAAGCTCGCTCATGGCCGGACAATATGTCCCAGAGGGCTTGGAAGTCCACCCGAAACAGGTTGATCAGGGTGCGTATTTATCGCGCAGCAGGGACATGTGAAAACGAGTCTGCGCTTCGCTATAGGCATTATCTCGCCCTACGGGGCAGGCCCGCCGGGCGAGGCACCCCTGCGCCAGGCAGAGGTCACCTGCCGGAGTGGTCAGGTAATTGGCACAACCCTGCACGTCGTAGTGTTGTGGAGCAAACGCGCCGTCCGGACAGGTGGACAGGCAGGGTTTATCGGTACAGGTATCGCAAGGATTGGCGCGATCAGGACGTTCCGGAAGATCCAGTTTCCGGGCGAAAGCCAGCGCCCCCCGGTAGGCATGCCATAATCCGTGATCGGGATGGATTAATGGTCCGATAGGTGATGAAAACACCGGCTCGGCGCGCTTGGCCCATTGCTGGAACGGATGATAGGGTGGACCGTCTGATGGGTAGATCGGTGAAATATCGCCATAAACCGGCATCAGGTTTTTGGTGATTTCCGAAAGAACCCTTGCCGTCCAGTGATCGAGAGCGTCTACTTCGTCACGCCTGCCCGCCTCAAACGCGGGCCACATGGCGCCGCCCACATTGCCGACGAGCACAAGGCTCTGCACACCCTCAGCAAAGCCGCAGTCTGGCACCTGATCATCAAGGGCCGGGTGAAATGCGCCGCGCCCATCAAGCCCCGCCGCCTCTAGTGTCGCCCAGATGAGGTCCGGTTTCGTTTCCATGAACTGGTTTTGGAAGCGATTGAGTCCCGCGTCAAGTTACAAAACACGGCAAGGTCACGGATTTCAATGTTCACCCGCAGCGGCAGTGTGAACCGCCGTCATGACCATATGCCGGTCGTCTGAATTGCCGATTTTCTGGAAATTTTGCATGAACGCCCGCAATTCAGCGGCGTCAGGCCGATTTTCCATTTCCGGCGGCAGTGGGTACCTGACGGTCCCGGTGGAATTGATCTCGTCTACAGATGGGTTTGGTCGGTTTGCATTCTTGATCGTGCGCAACAGCGGTTTCATCTGCTATTCCCTCACATTACACAATACGAATTACTATTATTATATGTATATTTGTAATATAAATGCAACTTTAAGTTGATGGTTGTAAATTTCTGCCGCTATGCAGCGTCCACAATACAACAGACATTCCCACACATCACTTGACTTGCACGGCGCACACCCGTAATTTCCGCCCGCTCAATGAATTGCCTGCACGGCATGTCTTACGGGGCACCGCCAGTCCGCGAGTTTCGCGCACTGGTGCGTTTTGCGTTGCGGGCATAACAAGTGGAATTGGCACGGATGTTTGACGGACTTTCAGAACGCCTTGGCGGCATCTTTGACCGCCTCAAGAAGCGCGGTGCGCTGAAAGAGGCTGATGTCGAAGAGGCCTTGCGCGAAATTCGCGTCGCCATGCTGGAAGCCGACGTTGCCCTGCCGGTGGTCAAGGATTTCATTGCCGGTGTGAAGGAGCGCGCCGTCGGCGAAGAAGTCATCCGCAGCGTCACGCCAGGCCAGATGGTGGTCAAGGTCGTCCACGATCATCTGATTGCCATGCTCAGCGGAGAAGAGGTCACCGACGGCGACGCCCCTGCTTTGCCAGCAGAAAGTGCAGGCCTCAATCTGGTGGGCGCCCCGCCAGTTTCCATTCTGATGGTCGGCCTGCAGGGCTCCGGTAAAACCACCACCACGGCAAAGATCGCCAAGCGCCTGACCGAGCGCGACAAGAAAAAAGTTCTGATGGCGTCCCTCGACGTGCAGCGCCCGGCAGCGCAACAGCAACTGGCCGTGCTGGGTGAGCAGACCAGTGTGCGGGTGCTAAGCCCGGTTATGGGTGAGCAACCGGTGGCTATCGCCAAGCGCGCCATGCAGACAGGCCGCCTCGAAGGCTTCGATGTGGTCCTGCTGGATACGGCGGGGCGGCTTCATATTGATCTGCAATTGATGAGCGAAGTCCAGGCTGTGCGCGATGCCGCCGACCCGGTGGAAACCTTGCTGGTTACCGACGCCATGACCGGTCAGGACGCCGTCAACGTGGCCCGCGAATTCAATGAAAAAGTTGGCATTACCGGCATCGTTCTAACCCGCGTCGATGGCGACGCCCGGGGCGGCGCCGCGCTTTCCATGCGTTCCGAGACCGGCCGCCCCATCAAGCTGATGGGGACCGGCGAG
>JAJFIE010000314.1 GCA_021775275.1 Rhodospirillales bacterium
AACGGAACCCAAGCCCCAGCGCCGTCGAGGTTTCCGCATCAAAATGGAAGCTGGCGTCATTCAGATGCAGCTTGTCCAGGGCATCGCGCAGTGCCTCGTACTCCCCTGAATCGATGGGGAACAGGCCGCACCATACAACCGGGATGGATGGGTGGAAGCCCGGCAGAGGTTCCGTCGCCGGATTACGTTCATCGGTGATGGTGTCGCCGACGCTGGTGTCCGCCACCCGTTTGATGGCCGCCGTGATATACCCCATTTCGCCCGGGCCGAGCTGATCCACCCTGGTCGGCTTCGGCGTGAACATGCCGACCTGTTCCACCTGATAGGTGGCGCCCTTGGACATCATGCGGATTTTCATGCCGCGCTTCAGGATGCCGTCCTTGATGCGCACCAGAATCATGACGCCCAGATAGGCATCGTACCAGCTGTCCACCAACAGCGCCTTCAGCGCCGACCCGGCATCGCCTTCCGGCGGCGGCAGGCGGTCCACGACGGCCTGCAACACATCTTCAACACCCAGTCCGGTTTTGGCGGAAATCTGCACGGCGTCGGACGCATCAAGCCCGATGACCTCCTCGATCTGCTCGGCGACGCGTTCCGGCTCGGCCGCCGGCAGGTCGATCTTGTTCAGCACCGGCACAATTTCCAGATCATTGTCCAGGGCCAGATAGACATTGGCCAGGGTCTGCGCCTCGACACCTTGCGTCGCATCCACCACCAGCAACGCGCCTTCGCACGCAGCCAGGGACCGGCTGACTTCATAGGCAAAATCCACATGGCCCGGTGTGTCCATCAGGTTGAGCTGATAGGTTTCGCCATCGGCAGCCTTGAATTCAAGCCGCGTGGTCTGCGCCTTGATGGTAATTCCGCTCTCGCGCTCGATATCAATGGAATCGAGCACCTGTTCCTTCATCTCGCGCAACTCCAGCCCGCCGCAAATCTGGATCATACGGTCGGCCAGAGTGGACTTCCCATGGTCAATATGGGCGACGATGGAAAAGTTCCGGATGTGTTTCAGATCGGTCATGGCCGGGCCTTGTAGCACCACGCCGGGGACGTGCCAAGGTGCGCCTTGATGTTTTGCCGGCGACGCGGCGCAGCGGCGGTTTTTTAGCCATAAAATGATCCGTATCAATGACGGTAACCGTGCTTCACGGGACGATGTAATGAACGGGGTTTGCATGCAAATAACCGACGGGGTGGTTTTGTCCCGGCGCGTTGATGACGAGGAGAACACTCATGACGGTCACGGATCAGGACACAAACCAATTGGAAGTCGCCAAACCGCAAAGTACCGGCGAAATTCATCACCTGCTGGCCGAACTGAAACACGATCCGCAAGCACGGGAACGCCTGTTCCGTGAAGGTGTCTATCCCTACAAGGTCAAAATGCGGCGCAAGGCCTATGAAATGCATAAAGCGGAACTTCAGGTCGAACTGTTGAAAGTTCAGAAATGGGTGCGGGAAACCGGCCAGCGCGTGCTGGTCCTGTTCGAAGGCCGCGACGCGGCGGGCAAGGGCGGCACCATCAAGCGGTTCATGGAACACCTGAACCCGCGTGGCGCGCGCGTCGTCGCGCTGGAAAAACCCAGCGACCGGGAGCGCGGTGAGTGGTATTTCCAGCGCTATATCCAGCACCTGCCGAGCGCCGGTGAAATGGTGCTGTTCGACCGCTCCTGGTACAACCGGGCCGGCGTCGAGCGCGTCATGGGGTTCTGCAACGGCAACGAATATCTGGAATTCATGCGTCAGTGCCCGGAACTGGAACGCATGCTGGTAAACTCCGGCATTCGTCTGTTCAAGTACTGGTTTTCGGTGACGCAGGACGAGCAGCACCGCCGTTTCAGGTCACGTGAGATCAATGCCCTCAAACAATGGAAGCTCAGTCCTATTGACAAGGAATCGCTCGGCAAGTGGGACGATTACACCGAAGCGAAAGAAGCCATGTTCTTCTATACCGACACGGCGGACGCCCCATGGTCGGTGATCAAGTCAAACGACAAGAAACGCGCCCGTCTGAACTGCATGCAGCATTTCCTCGACCGCCTGCCTTATCCGGACAAGGACAAGTCCGTGGTGTACGGCCCCGATCCCCTGATCGTCGGCCAGGCCCACCATGTGGTGGACCGCGATGGACATATCCTCGGAACGTCCCTGCACCCGGAAGAAAAGGGGAAATAGGAACTACGGACGAGCACGCCACTTTAAGTGGATTTGATGGGGGTTTTCGTGGGATATCACTCCACTTCTTTGGCAATTTTATGGGTTTTCCGGGTTTTTGACTCGCGTTCACCCGTTATAGGTGTAATATATCCTTGACGCGTGGTAATTTTTTGCTGCCCGCACCGGAAGCATATGCCGACAGAAGACGCCATTCTATTCGCCGAAAAGGCAACGGATCTCCGCTTTCTTGTTGTGGAGGATGATCCGGATTATGCGGTTTTTATGGAAGCGCAGATCAATGCCTGTGCGCCCAAAAACGGTGGCATCGATCATGTCGCCGGTGCGGAAGAGGCCATTTCCCTGCTGACGGAAAACGTCTATGACGTGTGTTTCCTCGATTATTACCTGAAAGACGGAAATGGGCTTGAAGTCATGCAGGCGGTTGGCAGTCGCAATCTGGCCACGGCATTTGTCTTCGTCACCGTGGACAATAAAAAGGAAACCGCCTTTCAGGCCCTGACCCTCGGGGCCATGGATTATCTGGTAAAGGCGAACTTTACACCCTTCGATCTGTCCAAGAGCATCGCCTATTCCCTGTATCGGAAATTCCGTGAGATTCGCCTGCAAACCGAAGCGCTGAAAGATTCACTGACCGGCCTGGGCAATCGCAACCTGTTCAACGAACAACTCAGCCAGGCCATCGAGCGCGCCAAGCGCGATAATGAAAAAGTCGGGGTGTTGATGATCGATCTGGATCGCTTCAAGCCCGTGAATGATAAATATGGTCACCAGATGGGCGATGAGCTGCTGAAACAGGTAGCCGAGCGGATTGTCACCGAGACCCGTGGCAGCGATGTGGTCGCGCGACTGGGCGGTGACGAATTCGCTGCGGTCCTGATCCGGGTGGCATCACGGGAATACCTGGACCGTATTCGCAAAAAACTGGCCGCGGCAATCGACGGGCAGCCCTATAAAATTGACAATCGCTGGCTTAAAATCGGCGCCAGCGTCGGCGCGTCACTGTTTCCCGATGATAGCAGCAATATTCACGATCTTGTGCATATGGCTGATGTGCACATGTACGAAGAAAAAGAAAAGCGTCGCGATGCCGCTAACGAAAACCTGCGCAGCTATCGCGATGCCGTAAAGTTATGACCGGTTGTGACGCGGCTGATCCCTAGATAATCTCGAGCAAGATCATCACCATCGCCACGACGCTGACGGCGAACGCTCCTGTGCGCACGAAAGGAATGGCGATCGTATGCGCCGCCGCCTGCACAATGCGCGCCCAAAAGAATATCTGTGCGCCCAGAGCCGTTGTCTCGTTGGCCATACCGCCCAGATGAGCAACGAGAACAAGCACAGCAAACGGTGCGATGTTTTCCAGCAAGTTAAGGTGGGCGCGCTTGGAACGCTGAATCCAGGGTGACAACTCATCCGTATTGGGCTGCGGATAACTGGCGGCCCGTTTCACGCCGAAGGAGGCCACTAACCCTATCGTATAGGGGAACATCAGAAAGATGCAAAGTGCAGCAGTCCACGTTAACATTTGCAGATCGATTGTCAGCGCCATTGTCAGGTCCTCGCCATTATTGAAGAATTGTTCACCGATAATAAGTAGTAACTTCCTTTTTGCAAGTGACGATATAGTGAGAACAACAACGCCGCCATAGGCTTGCCGGCAATGTTGGAGGGTGATGACGTGCACCGCGCGGACGGTTTTGACGGATAACACCCGTCAAATATTTCCGGTATCTTTCTTTAAGTTTTATGTCTTCCGTTTTACGGACAACACCCCGGCGGCAACAATCAATCCCATGCCCGTTGCTGTTATGGCATCGGGGATTTCATCAAAAAACAGAATGCCCCAGACCGTCGCGAATCCGACATAGAAGAAATCATAGGGCGCGACGACGGAAGAAGGCCCTGCTTGATAGGCGATTGCGGCTGCGATGCTGCCAATGATGATAGCTATCGCCAATCCTCCCATCATCATCCATTCCTGAATACCCATGAAACTCCAGTTTCCCAGAAGATAACGATAGGTTTCGATAAAGTTATCTGATGGAGCCCACAACCAAATCAGTGCCGTCGCCATAAGACCAATGACAAACATGGTAAGGTTCAAACTGAATGACAGGACCAACGGAATTTCACCCCTGCATTTGGTCCGGGTGAGAACCATGGCGGCGGCATAGAGCACGGCAGCGACAAGCGGCAACAACGCATAGGCGTTGAAATCATCCGCCCTGGGTCTCAGTACCAAAAGCACGCCGCCAAAGCCTAAGAAAACGGCAATCCAGCCACGGACGCCAACCTTTTCACCAACAAACAGGGCGGCAAACAGGGCAATAAACAACGGCAAGGTATAAAAACCGGCCGCTGCAATGGAAAGCTCAACATGGGGTAAGGCAATATAGTAGGCAACCCATTGGAAGGTGAGCATCAGGCTGCGCAACAGGGTCCAGCCCATGTGGACCGGCAGCAGTGAAACAAAGCCGCGTCGCGTTTTGATAATGATGATCAGAACCGGGACCGAGATGAGGGAACGCAGCACAAATATCTGCCAGAGAGCAAATTCCCCACTGAACTGCTTGATCATCGCATCCCCGAGAGAAAGCGCCAGAACACCACAGATGATGGCAAATATAGCGAGCCTGATATTGTCGCCATTTATTCTCAGGGTTTGGCTCAAGCGGATAAAACCTTTTTTAAAATCATCGATTCATAACAAGAACATATCATGAACATATTTTTGGATAAAAGGTAATTTTTTATTCTTGCCACGCGAAAGAACAGTGCCAGAATATATCTTCGCAATGCCCGGAATGGGCTTCTAGCAGGCCATTTCCGCAATCACAGAAAGTGTTTACGGATGGATATATTCGGCAGCTTGACCAGACAATCAAATACCCGGATCGGCCAACCCGTTCTGCCGACAGCAGGCCACCACCGTATTGCGCAACAGACATGCAATGGTCATGGGTCCGACACCGCCCGGCACCGGCGTAATGGCCCCCGCAACCTGGGCCGCGCCAGCGTAATCCACATCGCCGACCAGTCTGGTCTTGGGCGAGCCATCATCGTTCAGGCCTTTTTCCGGGGCATCGATGCGGTTAATCCCCACGTCAATGACCGTGGCGCCCGGTTTGATCCAGTCACCCTTGACCATTTCCGGACGGCCGACGGCGGCGACGACAATATCGGCCTCGCGGCATTTTCCGGGCAGGTCATCGGTGCGGGAATGGGCAATGGTTACCGTGCAGCTTTCCGCCAACAGCAGCGCCGCCATGGGCTTGCCGACGATGTTGGAACGCCCGATCACGATGGCGTTTTTGCCTGACAGGTTACCCAGAAAATCCTTCAACAGCACACTGCAACCAAACGGTGTGCAGGGAACCAGCGAGTCCCCGCCGGTCCACAGGCGCCCCACATTGGTGGTGTGAAAACCGTCCACATCCTTGTCCGGATCAATGGCGCTCAACACCTTTTGCTCGTCGATCTGATCCGGCAGGGGCAATTGCACCAGAATTCCATTGACGGCCGGGTCGTTATTCAGCTTGTCGATCAGCGCCAGCAGCGTGGCTTCATCGGTGCTTTCGTCAAACCGGTGCTCGAAACTTTCCATGCCGCACTCGACCGTCTGTTTGGCCTTGGATCCCACATAGACCTTGCTTGCCGGATCTTCGCCGACCAGCACCACTGCCAGCCCCGGAGTCACACCGCTTTCGGATTTGATCCGCGTCACCTCGACGGCGACCTTCTCGCGGAGTTTCGCCGCAAATGCCTTGCCGTCAATTACCGTCGCGTCCGCCATGATTGTTTTCTCCCGTGAGGCCAGCCGGTTATTTCCGGCCGCCTGTTGTTGTGAAATTTGGCTATAGGTATGCCTGAAACCACAAATCCATGTTGGGTGCAAGCGCCCCCGAGCATCCCGTCCGCGACACCTTGGCCGCTATATCCCTGACGTTGCGCCGAGACTAGCGGCAAGGGCCGCTGCGTCACCCGCGATCAGCAGGGTTTTACTCCTCGCCGTCTGGCCGGAAATTACCGTGAAATCCGACTTGGGGATTTTCCATGCCTTGGACAACAGCTTGATTACTTCCCGGTTGGCCTTGCCATCTTCGGGGACTGCCGTCACCAGAATTTTCAGGCGCGCCGTGCCGGCATCGTCCAGCACCACGCCTTGCAGGCGATTGGCGGACGCTTTGGGCGTCACGCGGAGAAAGACCTCCAGCCCCGCAGCAGTTTCGCGGAAAGGCCGGGCAGTCATGGGCTCTCCGCACCACGCCCGTTACATACCGATATAAAGATTGATGATGACTTTCTTAATGAAAAACAACCCCAGGATCAGCACCACCGGCGAAACATCCATACCACCCAGATTGGGTAAGACGTTGCGAATGGGTTTGAGCGCCGGTTCGGTCGCCCGGTGGGTGAAGTCACCGATCATATAGACGAACCGGTTAGTGGTGTTGATGACGTTAAAAGCCACCAGCCAGGACAAGACCACCCCAATGATCACAATCCAGGTATACATATCGATCACCGTCAGGATCAACCACAACACCGGTTCACCTAATGCACCCATTTAAGTCTCCGTTCCTTTCTGTCGCGCCGTCAGGCGCGCAATCTTACAAGCGCCGTCAGGCGCACAATTTTACAGGTGTCGCCAGACGCGTCTTTATCTACACGCATCGCCGGACGGCTCCAGAACATAAAACTAGTCGCAGAGGGATTCCGTGGCAAGTCATGCGGCTGTCATAATGTTTCTCAATCAACCAGAAAGATTCTAGTCTCACACCATGATAAACGCTCCAACGACAAAACGGGCAAAGCGCTCGAAACTCCGCAAGGCGTCAAAGGCCCGCACGAAACGACAGCCCGTGGTGGCGGGATGGCGGGAATGGGCGGCCCTGCCCGGTCTCGGTGTATCCTTCATGAAGGTAAAACTGGACACCGGCGCGCGCACGTCGGCGCTGCATGCCTGGAAAATTCAGCCGTTTGAACGCGATGGTGAAGAGTGGGTCCGGTTCGAGCTGCATCCGGTGCAACGAAACAATGCTGTTCGTGTCGCCTGTGAAGCACCACTTGCCGGGCGGCGGACCGTACGATCAACATCCGGAAAAACGGAAAACCGTTATGTTGTTCGCACCGCCATCGTGTTAGGTGGACAGGAAAGGACCATTGAAGTGACGCTTACCAACCGCGATCAGATGGGGTTTCGTATGTTACTCGGGCGCACCGCCATGCGCCGGTGGATCGTTGTCGATCCGGCGCGTTCGTTTCTGCATCCTGCCGTCAGCACCAATACCCCCGTTCCTCGATCCTCAAAGACAGGAGAAACTCCATGAAAATCGTCATGATGGCCCGAAATCCTCACCTGTACTCACATCAACGTCTCGTTGAGGCGGCCGAGGAACGCGGCCACCAGATCGACATCGTCAATACATTGCGATGTTACATGAACATCACGTCGCACCGCCCGGAACTCCGGCACCAGGGGGAAAAAATCGTCGGATATGACGCTGTGATTCCTCGCATTGGCGCGTCCGTCACCTATTATGGGCTGGCGGTGCTGCGTCAGTTCGAAATGATGGGCGTCTACCCGCTGAACGAGTCCGTCGCCATCGGGCGATCGAGGGACAAACTCCGGTCCCTGCAACTGCTGGCGCGGGACGGCATCGGCCTGCCCGTCACCGCCTTTGCCCATGATACAAACCGCACGGACGAGGTCATCGAAATGGTCGGCGGCGCACCCGTGGTGATCAAGCTCATCGAAGGCACCCAGGGTCTCGGCGTCGTGCTCGGAGAAACCCAGCGCAGCGCGCGGTCGGTGGTCGAAGGCTTCCGGGGCGCCAAGGTCAATATTCTGGTCCAGGAATTCATCAAGGAAGCCGGCAGTTCCGATATCCGTATGCTGGTCATCGGCGACAAGGTCGTCGCCGCCATGGAGCGGACCGGCAGTGAATCGGATTTCAGATCGAACCTGCACCGGGGCGGATCCTCGCAAAAAATCAAGATCACACCCATGGAGCGCTCCACTGCCGTGCGGGCCGCCAAGAGCATGGGGCTGAACGTGTGCGGCGTCGATATTTTGCGCTCCAATCACGGCCCGGTGGTCATGGAAGTCAACTCTTCGCCCGGCCTCGAAGGCATTGAGAAAGCTACGAACATCGACATTGCCGGCAAGATCATCACGTTTATTGAAACCCACGCCAAACCCGGCAAGACGCGTACGCGGGGGCGTGGCTGAACGCCGCACCCGCATCGTCCTAATTTTTACAAACCGGAAGATAAACAAAAAACATGCGCGCTTCATTTACCATCGGCGGCGAAACAGTTGCACCCGGCACCCGGCGGACGGTCCATCTGCCGGTCAGCCTGTTATCCACACATACGCCGGTTTCGGTTCCCGTCAGCGTGGTCCATGGCAAACGCGACGGCGCGACGATGTTCGTCAGCGCCGCCATCCACGGCGACGAGATTATCGGCGTCGAAATCATCCGCCGGTTGCTGCGCTCCAGCGCACTTCGGAATTTGCGTGGAACCCTGGTGTGCATTCCCGTGGTCAACGTCTTTGGATTTGTGAATCATTCCCGTTATCTGCCCGACCGGCGCGACC
>JAJFIE010000315.1 GCA_021775275.1 Rhodospirillales bacterium
AATCACCACCGCCGACGATGGCGACCAATCGACCGCCTTCCGCCAGTTGATCTATGATCGTCTGGGGAACCACCGGAACAGCGCCGTCAAAAACAATCAGATCATAAGGCGCCTGTTTGGGGTAACCGTCGGCCAACGGGCCTTCCATGACGGCGACGTTGTCGATACCTAAATCAGACAACGTCTGTGATGCCTGTTCCGCCATGACGGCATTGCTTTCAACCACCACGGCAGTGCTGATCATCCCGGCAAGCACGGCGGCGGTATAGCCGGTTGCGCAACCGACGATCAATGCCAGAGCGTCTTCGTGTGGCTCAGCATGTTGCAGCAGACGGGCCGTAACCATAGGCTCCATGAGATACCGGCTGTCACCCACGGATACCGCTTCGTCTACGTAAGAGATGCCGCGGTGGTTTTCCGGCACGAATGATTCGCGTGGCAGACTGGCCATGGCGTCAATGATCCGGCCATCTGTCACCTTGTTTGGCAGAATCTGGCTATCCACCATGTTGCGTCGGGCGGCGGCGAAATCCATGTGGGCATCCTCATTGGTCAGCAAATTGCGCAAATCAAACGCACGGGTTGACCGGCCTGTTATAGTCCGCCCGGCCCATGAAAACAACGCTTTGGCGCAAGGAAATGTTTTCGCCAGCGCGGGGTGAAAAAGGCTATGATCGACCGCTTGACCGGATGGCGGTCCGTGGACTAAGTTCCGGTGCCCGTCGCGGGGGATTGTGTTCCTGCGGCTGGTCGCCGGGTCAACATCCGGTGGCGCGATGGCGGAGTGGCTACGCAGCGGCCTGCAAAGCCGTGTACGCCGGTTCGAGTCCGGCTCGCGCCTCCATCACTTCACTGATCCGGAGTAGCTCAGTTGGTAGAGCAGACGGCTGTTAACCGTCTTGTCGGGGGTTCGAGTCCCTCCTCCGGAGCCAATCAAGTCAAGAGGTCAGGTCATAACGATCTGACCTCTTTTCTTTTTTGTCTTTTTGGATAGCCATTAACCGGACAGATTTACTCTCGCGTCTGTTCGTTTATCACGATAGTCTTCCATCAACGGAACAGCACACGGAGAACGAATCAATGGACACAAAGAAGAACGCGGAACACGTAGACCGGTCCAATGAAGGACGTCGCAATTCGGAAACCATTGACCGGCGGAAAGGTGAGGACGTAGCCGTCAAGGAGTTACTGGATTCATATGAAGTCGTGGAAGAGCGCGCAGACGTCGACCGGAGAGATGGTTCCGACCAGAGAAAAAGCTAGAGTATCCGTATTGATCAAGCCCCTGTTATGGCGTGCTCTACCTGGAATGGGTTGCAACAAATTTGTCTTTGTCGCTTTTGCTCGCGAACATGATTTGAACATCCTTGCTATCCAGCGATTCATCCATATCCAGAAAAACCAGTCTCCACGACTCGGAGCAGTTCTCATCCAGCCAGTCTTCCAGTTCGACCAGAGAGCCCGACGTCACGAACTTCACCCCGTATCGGAGATCCCTTCGGTCACTTTCCTTCCGGCGGTCCCGGGTAACGTCCTGTTGCGCCACACGGCGATCATCACCGCGCTCTTTACCGGTGTCATGCGATTTACCGGAATCGGACTTGGGTCCGGACATTTGCTTGCTCCTTGCTCACAACCAGCCATTGACGAAATGGCGGTGTGGAATAATTAACAGGTTGAACTGGCATTCCCCGGACAACCTTCCTTGTAGCATACAATAGCACCCAATTTCCACCAACGTGAGAACGAATTTCTCTCTGCTGTTATCCGGCGCCCGGATTTTGGCTGTTTCCCACTTGGCTCGGAGAGAAGGACCCCTGCTCTCTTCACTGATGGCGAATTGAATGGCCATCTTTCGAATCGGTAGCGATGTGGCCGTTGTCAGGGAACAGGATGATACAATGAGATACGCACCGCTTTTCTCAATGTGGCCCTCAGTTTCAGGCTATATATCAAACCCTCTTTTGACTTTTCCGCCCCGCCATTGTTAAAACTTTCCCGCCGGCCAGGCTCCTGAGATCGAAACCTGTAATTGTATTCGGAGGGTAAGGGGGACCAAGGTTATGGAAGAATATCTGACGCTGATTACACTCGGCCTGGTGGGCTTTGTCGTCATCATCATCGGCATGCGAATGCATAAACGTTAGAATAACCTCTGCATTCATTGGTTTGTTATTCAGGGTCGGGAGCGCTCTTCGTGTGCGCGACGGTAGCCAGCAGATTGATCCCCGAAGCGGTGACCTGCCACGGGCGGTTACTGATCCATTGAGGCAAAATATATTTTAGCATCTTCAATACCGGGGTAAGGATTGGCACCGGGAACCGTTCAAAGTGGGCGATGATGTAGCCTGGGCTAAGCATCTTTCGTCCAGGGGTGACGGCAATGTTCACGAAACCGGTTTGGTCGAGCAGTCGGCAGATGGTGCGTCGGTTGAAATAAAAAAGATGTTCCGGTTTGAACTCCACCCAATGTCGTCCCATGAGCCGCGCCGACAGGCTGTCGAGTGACGGGACGGCCATAAACACCACGCCGCCCGGTTTCAACAGACGGTTCACGTGGTTCATGAAATCAACCGGGTTTCTGACATGTTCGACAACGTCGGCAAGAACCACGATATCCAAACTCTTTTCCTGAATATCCGTTTCCTCCAATCGGCCCGCCCGGGCGAGTTCCTCGCCCAGGGTTTCATTGGCGGTGGCGACGGCGCTTTCAGAAAGATCAATGCCCCGGGCTTGGAGACCCGCAGTGCGGGCTTCAATCAGGAAATTGCCCAGCCCGCATCCGACCTCAAGAACCCGTGGTGCAGTATCGCCAATCCCGTTCTTTTCAACATAGGCGATGATTTCAGCCAACTGCAATCGCGCTGTCCCCCGTTTCAGGAATCCCGTCTCGACGTCAAGATCACTTTGTCCGGAGCCGATGAAGTAGGTTTCGCTGTAAATTCGCTCCAGTGCGGAATCGTCCGGTTGCGGATTGAGCATGACAAGGCCGCACTCGACACATCGCTCAACGTTCAAGGCGTCTTTGTTAAACCACGGTGTAAATGATTTGGCGTGGCATAGTAGGCAGGACATTTCTAAAACCAGATAGGTGTTAACGTTGAGATTGACCCCTCAGGTTTCCTATTCCATTACTTGAGGCTCAGGAACCCTGTAACCGGGAGGGCACATGGCGAGCAGGATACAGCGGGTTTCAGATGCCGTCGACAGGTTCTCCTCACACCAGAAACCCTTTTTCATCGTCATCCTTGCTCTTTGCCTCCTAACCGGTGTCGGCGCCATGGGTTTGGCGCTAACGGCGTCGTTGGACGGTCCCATCGGGATTGCGTTGAAAGACCAGTTTCGGGGCAGTGGCCTGTCACGATTACTCGTCCTGCAATTATCGTCATCCGCAGCCCTGTGTTTTCTGGCGGCGTTCATCGCTCTTTCCGCCGGTTGGCGTAAGGCGCCCGGGTGGCTGCACGCCGTTGTTGCGAAGCGCATGTGGCGGCGCCTTTCACAGCGTATCAAGCGGGCGACAGAGATTGGATATTCTCCTGGCAACCCGGTATTCTACGGGGCGTGCGTGGGGCTTGCCGCACTATGGGCCAATATCGCCATTCTCTATAATCTTCCCATCATCGCCTGTATTGAACCCGATACCATCGGCTACCTTAACCCCAGCCCCATCCGCTCGGCCGGGTATATGCTGATCATCAAGACCGTGGTGTGGCTTACGGGCGATTTGAAGTGGCTGGCGCCGGTGCAGCTCAATATCATGCTGTTGTCCTTTGCGATGTTAGGTTGGGTGTTGCGCGATCTGTTCAGGAGCCAGCTCATTGGCGTTATCACCGCCGTTGTGCCAATGGTGGATTCCGGTTTGCTGATCCTTGCGCCGACAATCATGACCGAGGCTTTTTTCACGGCTTTGATCTGCTTTCATCTTGCTGCGGTCGTGTCCCTGTTTCAGCGCTATCGCCGTGGCCTTGCTGTTGTTGCAGGCGTGACACTGGGATTTTTGATTCTGGTCCGGCCAAACGGTATTTCCTTTCTTGCCGGGGTGCCGCTTCTGGTTTTTTTCACCAAAGAAAACTGGCGTTCTTGCCTATTGTATGTGATGGCGCCGATTGCGGTGATCGTGCTGGCGCAGAGCAGTTACAACCAGAAAACCTTCGGTTTTTTTAATCTGCACCAGTTTGGCGGCAGCTCGTTAGCGGCCAACGCGGCGCCGTTGTTTCAGGCCGATATGCCGAGTGACTATCCGGAACTGGCTGCCGAGCTGGGGCCGCGC
>JAJFIE010000316.1 GCA_021775275.1 Rhodospirillales bacterium
AGTGGTTTTTCGCAGATAGCATCTGCGCCTGAACGCAGGGCAAATCGCACATGTGAGTCATGGAGGTAGTTGGGTGAGCATATGCTGACGTAATCGACGTTATTACCTTTCCTTTTCAATTTATCTAAATGTCGGTCAAACCGCTCAAACTCTGTAAAAAAATCGGCTTCCGGAAAGTAGGAATCGAGAATGCCAACAGAATCGTTCGGGTCAAGGGCTGCTGCGAGAATGCCTCCCGTATCCTTAATTGCGGCAAGGTGGCGGGGTGCCACGTATCCTGCAGTCCCAATAAGAGCAAAAACTTTTTTTGCACTTTGAGTCATTGATGTTTCGGGCTCCTTCTAAGCATTCGAATGTTCGGAAAATGATGCGACCGGGTTTCCCGTCGCTATGTGTTCCAGAAGCGTAATCTCGTTCTCGATGCGATCATCCCATGACGGAACGAATTTCTGTGCCGCCTCGGCCAATGCCTTTGCTTGGGCTTTTCGACGCGCGGGCGATTCATGAAGGTTCGCGATAGCGCTCGCCAGTCCAGCCATATCATCAGCATCTTTTATTCGCAATGCAGCATCCTCTGGAATCAGATAATCTGTCACGGTGTCGATGCCCAGATAAGGTTGTGCCCGGGGCAGGATGATGCACTGACCCTGCCGCATCGCTTCAAGGTTTGCATTGCTCAGATTCCCCAACCGGTTCAACGATACATAGATATCTGCGCGTCGATGGGCTTCTGCAATTTGGATATGGGGAAGGCGATTGATGAAGGTGACGTTAGCCTCTTGCTCCGCGTTCTTCACCTTTTCATTGAGCGCAGCAAGGCGGCTACCTGTACCGATCATGAGAGCGTGTATCTCATCCGGCCTTTCGGAAAGTGCTGATAGCACAGCATCAAGAAAAACATCACATCCTTTCAAGGACTCCAGATGACCGATGAAAAGAACGATGGTTTTATTATCTGGAAGACCCTGCAGCTGAGGACTAATTTCATCCGGTGCCGGTGGTATATCAACGCCGTTGACCCAGGCGACTTTGTCGACGTTGGGTTTGAGGGCTGCCTCAAGCCAGCGCTCAATGCCGCTTCCGTCCTGCGTACAGATAGCCGCAGCATAGGGTGCGCGATAACACCAACGTAGGAATAGGTGAGTCAATCTAAATCCCTGAAGCGCCTTCCGCATAGCCGGGTAGACCCCCATCATTCGAAAAATTACTGGCGCCTTTCCCAAATGCGCCAGGAAAGCGCCGCTCCAAATATTGGCATTGCCCAAATAGATAACGTCCGGCTGAAACGCCCGGGCTTCCTGCCAAATTTTACACATATGGCGAAGTTCCGATAAATGGGGGCGCATAGGACCAAAAAAGGTTGGAATTGCATTGATCCCGGATAAAACACGAATAGGCGTGCTCAGACCATTCAATGCGATGGTTTTGTCATTCTTTTCCAACCACGAGGATGGCCCATCTTTGCAGGTCAAAACAAGTCGTGCCTCATTTGGGCTGGAATCAAGCGCCTCTATCACTTTAAAAACTGTGGGCGCGCCGGTTGGTTCCCAGTTTCGGGATAACAAACTCGTTTCCAGTCCACTAAACAGACGCCCAACAAAAAGAATTTTCATGGTCACCGAATAAGAACAGAAAGTATTTCTTCTGCCGCTTTGCCATCGCCATAAAGAGGACGGGGCTGCGGGCGTTTTGAGCGGTTCAGGGCATCAAGAATGATTTCCGCGATAGCGCCTGATTCCGGCGGCGCGAGTTTGTTCCAGCCATCCACGAGTGTTTCTTGCCACTCAGTTTCATCACGCAATGTGATACAGGGAGTTTCGGCAAAATAAGCTTCTTTCTGCATACCGCCGCTGTCCGTCGCCAGAACACCTGCGCTACATAATAATCCAAGCATCTCTCCATACGGAACCGGGGGAATAAACGTCAGGTCACCATCGGGAAAAAACCCGACGGAATCGAGGGCTGACCGAGTGCGTGGATGAATGGGTATGATGACCGGTAACTCTGTCGCCAGCGATTGAAAGGCATTGAAAATTGTCAGCAGGCGATCATTGCTATCTGTATTTTCCGCCCGGTGGACGCTTGCCAAAACATAAGCCTTTTCTGTTAAACCATATTTTTCGCAACTCGCCTGGGAGTTTATTCTAGCGCGATTGTGAAGGAAAACGTCGTACATAACATCACCGATGAGATGTACTCCATCGCTTCGGCCTTCAGCCTGTAAATTATCCACAGCCGTCTGAGTAGGACAGAATAGATAATCCGAGAGCCTGTCTGAAACGATACGGTTGACTTCTTCGGGCATGGCAACACGAAATGATCGCAACCCTGCTTCTACATGGGCTAATGGTATACCGGCCTTCGCCGCGACCAGGGCAGCCGCGAGCGTTGAATTTGTGTCACCATATATGAGAATGAGGTCCGGGCTAAGATGCTGAACAGCATCCTCTAAACCACTCATCATCGCCCCAGTTTGAACGCCGTGGGAGCCACTCCCCACGGCGAGGTTGATATTCGGTTCGGGAATTTCCAGCTCTTTAAAAAATGCGCTCGACATATTGGTGTCGTAGTGCTGACCAGTGTGGACGATGGATTGTCGAATGGCGCAATATGCTTTCAGGCCCAGAGCACGGGAGATTGCAGCGGCCTTTATGAATTGAGGGCGAGCGCCAATAACGGTCAAGACATGCATTTAGAATCGCGATACATCTGGTGTACTAGGAAACGGCGCGCCATTGGTTTGGCGACCCTTCTCCAAGAGGTAGGATTCGCATCTCAGTGATATCGCATTGCGAAACCCTTGTCGGCCAAACAGGAGACGACGATAAGGCTCAATCGCATACGTGCTGAGTATATTTGTCCAATAGGCAAATACTCTTTTATCGAATTCTCTCCAGCGCTTCCGACCAAGAGGGGCGCATAATGCTTTTGCCAAACCACGTATGGGCGCTATCCACCGAGGGCTTACATATGTTTTGATCTCTGTATCATCCCATACACCGCCATAATTCTCTTCTTTGAGCATGGTCCGATAAAGTGTTTGATTTTCTTTTAACGCCAATGGGACGGTTTCCCAAAAATCTAGAAAATCATTATCCCATAGTGGCAGACGCCATTTGTATCCAAAAAACTCGTAAACACGCTGACCGCTGATGACGAACTTCGATTGTCGGCCTTGGCATTCCAACGCCTCGTAAATAGCGTGGCTTGGCAGCACTGCGCCATCATCAACTTTCAACTCTTCAATCATTTTTCGTAACTGTCGGGCAATAGCGTCACGATTTTGACTGGTATTTAGATCATCCCAAAGGCTGAAATGTTTATCAATTTGCAAGGTGACAATCTGCTCAAGCGACTCCTTTCTGACTGCATCGGAATCAGTCGGTACGTGCAACGATCGGGGAATGTGTCCGCCGGTGATAAAATCGCCAGAGTTCCCGTTGATAAAAACTGCGCCCGGAGGAATAAACCCCTGCCGGCGCATTTCTGAA
>JAJFIE010000317.1 GCA_021775275.1 Rhodospirillales bacterium
GCAGGCTTGCTCGCGGCGGGCGTCCCCCTGGCGCCGGTTATGGCATTCTGGGTCAGTTCGCCATTGATGGATCCTGAAATGTTTATTCTCTCAAGCGCCTCGCTGGGCCTTTCGTTTACCACCGCCAAGGCCATCGCCACCATTGGCATTGGCTTGATGGCCGGGTTCGCCACCCATGCGGCTATGGCTGGTGGATTTTTAGAAAACCCCCTGCGTGGCGCGGCGCTGACCGCGTGTGGCAGCAGTGGGTGTGGCGACATATCGTGTGGTCCGACGGAGCAGAAAATCCAGTGGCGGTTCTGGACCGATACAGGGCGACGCAAGCAATTCGCCGACGCCTCTCTCGAAACAGGCTGGTTTTTGACCAAGTGGCTGGTGTTCGCCTTTATCATCGAGAGCCTGATGACGGCGTATGTTCCTGCCGACATTATCGTCGACTGGCTGGGCGGCGACCGCTGGTGGACGATCCCCGCCGCCGTGGTCACCAGCGTCCCGGCCTATCTGAATGGGTATGCCGCCATTCCGTTGATGGCGCGCCTGATAGATATGGGCATGATGCCCGGCGCCGCCATGGGGTTCCTGCTGGGTGGCGGCATTACCTCCGTCCCGGCGGCCATCGCCGTGTTCGTGCTGGTTCGCCGCGCCGTGTTCATATGGTATCTGGTGCTGGCGGCAACCGGCGCGATGACCGCCGCGATGATATTCCAGGCCACTATCTAGCCAGCTCGGAAATCCGCATTATGGCCGTCCGTTCCTTCACGCCTGTGCAACTGATCGTGTTTTCGTGCCTGATCGAAGTTCTCAGCATGATGTCGTTGTCAACGTTCCCGTCGCTGATCCCTGTTTTTCGCACTGAATGGGGTATCAGCAACGCCGAGGCCGGCGCCATCAGCGGCCTTTTCTTTGCCGGCGAACTGCTGGCGGTTATGGTCCTCTCCGCGCTTACAGACCGCATGGACGCCAAGCCTATATTCATCGCCAGCCTCGTGCTTAGTGCGGCGGCGGCCTTTGGATTCATGTTATCCTATGATGTATGGTCGGGCGGTTTCTGGCGCCTGTTGCAAGGCATCGCCCTGGGTGGCACTTACATGCCGGGCCTGAAAATCCTCACTGATCATCTACCGATTACGCACCGGGCGCGTGGAACATCCTTCTATACGGCGGTATATTATCTGGCGGCCGGCCTGTCCTATTTCGTCACCCTGGAAGCAGAACCGTTGATCGGCTGGCAATGGACGTTCGGGTTGTCGGGCCTTGGGCCCATGATCGCGGTAATCCTGGCATTCCGGATGATTCCCGCATCACCGCCACCCGCCCAACGTCCGGACACGGCATTGTTTGACTATCGGCCAGTCTTGCGCAATCGCCGTGCGCTCGGGCTTTCCATTCTTTATGCTCTGCACAATATGGAATTGATCGCGTTCTCGTCGTGGCTGATCCCGTTTTTCGTTTACAGCCAGAGCATCCAAAGCCCCGGCTCCTGGGGGGTCGACCTGAACCTGGGCAGTATCGCAGCACTGGTCTCCCTCATTGCCCTTCCCGCCAGTGTGATCGGCAACGAGATTGCCCAACGCATCGGTCGGCAGGTCGTCATTGTTGCTGTGATGCTTGCCTCGGCCGCCATCGCCGTATCCTTTGGGCTGCTGGGCAGCAGCGCATTCGTGATCCTGACCATTGTCGCCTTCCTCTACTCCATATCCATCGCCGCAGACTCCTCAACTATTTCGGCGGGCCTCGTCCACGTGGCCGACCCGCGTTACAAGGGCACAACCATCTCGCTCTATTCTATTATTGGCTTCACCGGAGCGGCCCTGGGCCCGATCATCTTCGGCATAGCCCTTGATCTTGGGGGTGGTGAAGGTAATGCAACTGCATGGGTCATCGCGTTTTCGACCATCGCCGCATTGGGTCTCTTAGGCCCCATCGCATTGTGGCGGCTGGTTGGTTTCAAGTCGATTGATCCTTGATCGGGACTTCACCCCACCCACCCCTTGCCGTACCATGAGAATCCGGGTAGTAGAGTGCGCCACAAACACATGAACCGGGACGCACGATCCCGGGACTTGTACGAGGGTTGTGGCGCGGTGCCGACACAGCCCTTTTTTGTGCCCTTTTTGACCTAGGCAAGAAAAGACCATGAGCGCTACCAACGACAACGCCGACAATGCCCTTCTACCTGCGGGGATGGCTGACGTGCTGCCACCGGACGCAGCGTTTGAAGCGGCTGTGGTTGAGCGCCTGATGGCGCGGTTCGGCGCGCAGGGGTACGGTCGGGTCAAACCGCCATTACTGGAATTTGAAGAAAACTTATTACGCGGCCCCGGCTCGGCCATGACGTCACAGACGTTTCGTCTCATGGACCCCGTCTCTCAGCGCATGATGGGCCTGCGCGCCGATATGACGCCCCAGGTCGCGCGGATCGCCACGTCCAGACTCAGGAAAGCGCCACGCCCGTTACGCCTCAGCTATGCTGGTCAGATTCTCCGGGTCAAGGGATCGCAACTGCGCGGTGAACGCCAGTTCGGTCAGGTGGGCGTCGAAGTCATTGGCGCGGCGACCCCCGCAGCCGATGCGGAAATCATTCTCATGGCCGCGTCGGCGCTGGCTGATCTGGGGGTTGAACACATGTCAGTGGACCTGTGTCTGCCAACGCTTGTTCCCGCCATCTGTCGTGATCTGGGGATCGAGAAGACATCAGAAGCTGTCCTTCGCGCCGCGCTCGACCGGAAAGATGCCGCCGACCTGGCTGAATTGACCGGGACCATTGGTGAAGCAGGGCTGGCATTGTTTGTTGAACTGTTGGCCGCCACCGGCCCGGCAGAAGATACTTTGGCCGCCCTTGCCAATCTTTCGTTCGGACCCGCCGCAACAACGGAATGCGATGCCCTGGCCGCCGTTGTCGCTGCGGTTCGCAGTGATTCGCCCGATCTTGTTTTGACCATTGATCCCGTCGAAAACCGGGGATGGGAATACCACACGGGCGTTACCTATACATTTTTCACCCGTGGCGGTCGTGGTGAACTTGGCGCTGGTGGGCGCTATATCACCGCTGATAATGGTTCAGCCACCGATACGACCACTGGCGCGGAGTATTCCACCGGACTAACGTTGTTCATGGACACCGTCTTGCGTGCCATCACACCGGGCGAGCAAGCCCACCGTATCTTCATGCCCTTCGGCACGCCACAGACAACCGGACAGGCATTCCGCGATGACGGCTGGGTTACCGTCTTTGGACTGGAAGAAACGTCCGACGCCAGAAAACAGGCGGCGCATCTGGAATGCCGATACATACTTGAAAACGGGAAAGCCGTGCAACTCTGACCAACACGGACGAAACACAGAAGGAATAACACGGAATGGCTAATGTGGTTGTCGTCGGCTCGCAATGGGGCGATGAAGGAAAAGGCAAAATCGTTGACTGGCTATCGGAACGCGCCGACGTGGTTGCCCGTTTCC
>JAJFIE010000318.1 GCA_021775275.1 Rhodospirillales bacterium
AACGGACCACTTCACGCCACCCGCGTTGCCCGCCGCGCCGGTATTGAGAACGTTCTCATCCCACGCGATCCGGGCGTCGGTTCCGCTATCGGTTTTCTCTATGCCCCCATCTCTTTTGAAATTGTTCGCAGCCATTATACAACGCTCGATCAGCTTGATACCGCCGATATCAACGGGTTGTTTGAGGCGATGGTTGGCGAGGCCGAAAAGGTTGTCCGCAAAGGGGCGCCAAACGATGCGGTGATCCGTCAGCGGACAGCTTTCATGCGCTATCATGGTCAGGGACACGAGATTGAAATAATGCTCGATGACCGGGCCATCTCGGCAGATGACATTCCGGTGCTGCGTAACCTGTTCGAGACCGAATACCGCCGCCAGTTCGCCCGCTCGGTTCCCGGTATGATTATCGAGATTCTCAACTGGGCGGTCCGGGTTTCGACCGTTGAGCAACCACCAGCGCCGATGGCGTCACCGTCCCGAACCCGCAATCTCAAACCGGAACTGACACGGCAAATCCGGTGTGATGTGAGCGGCGCCATGGTGGACGCCGGTGTGTACTACCGCGCCGACCTCAATCCAGGCGACCACTTGCCGGGACCGGCCCTGATCATCGAGCCACAGACCACAACGCTGGTCAGTGCGGATTTCACCGCCCGGGTCGATGGTGGCGGCAATCTGTTGCTGTCTCGCACGAACCCGCAAGGAACAGGATCATGAACACAGTCACCAACACCCAACTCCAGGTTATGTGGAACCGGCTTCTGGCCGTCGTAGAGGAGCAGGGTCAGGCATTAATCCGGTCGGCCTTCAGCCCCATCGTCCGCGAATGCGGTGACATTTCTGCGGGAATTTTCGACTTGCAGGGGCAAATGCTTGCCCAGGCCGTGACCGGCACACCCGGCCACATCAACACCATGGCCGAAGCGGTAAAGACCCTGCGTGATCTTTTTCCCGTACAGGAGATGAAGCCGGATGATATCTACCTGACCAACGATCCCTGGATCGCATCGGGCCATCTCAATGATTTCCTTTTGCTTATGCCTGTTTTCCGGGATGGTTTCGTTGTCGGTTTTACCTCGTGTACGTCGCATCTGGTCGATCTCGGTGGTTTGGGCATGGGGCCGGAAGGGTCGGACATCTTCGACGAGGGCCTGCTCATCCCGCCCTGCAAACTGGTCGACCGGGGTGCGGTCAACGCACTGTTGCTCGACATCATCAAAGCCAATTCTCGTGAACCTGTTGCCAACGAAGGCGATATCTACGCGCTCATCGCGTGCTGTGAGACCGGCGCCAAACGGCTGGTGGAAATGATGGATGAATTCGGTCTCGACGCCCTTGACCCCTTGGCGGAATACATCATCGAAACCTCACGGCGGGGAACCCGCGAGGCCATCGCAGACCTGCCCGCCGGGGTCTATCACAACAGGTTGCAGATTGATGGCTACGAGAAGGAAATCGAGCTTTGCGCACAGTTGACGGTCTCAAATGACAGCATCGCCGTAGATTTTTCCGGCACCTCCGATTGTTCCCGAAAGGGCATCAATGTGCCCTTGAATTACGCCACGGCCTATACGGTGTTCGCCCTGCGCTGTATCATAGCGCCTGACATCCCCAACAATGCGGGGTCGTTGGCGCCGTTCACGGTGACGGCGCCCGCCGGGTGTATCCTCAATGCCCGGCCCCCTGCACCGGTCGCCATGCGGCATACGTTGGGGCAACTGACCCCCGATCTGGTCTATGGGTGCCTACATCAGGCCATACCCAACCGGATCCCGGCCGAGGGTGCTTCATGTATGTATGATCTTCCCCTGCGCAGTGCGCCGGAAGTTGCCCGAAGTGGCGGACAGGTCTTTGCAATCGAGCTGGCCCACAATGGCGGCACCGGCGCACGTCCCGCCAGTGACGGCTTGTCGGCGACCGCCTTTCCAAGCGGTGTATGGGGCAGTCAGGTGGAAATCACCGAAAGCGTCGCGCCCGTGCTGATCACAAAGCGTGAATTGCGGCGCGACAGTGGCGGTCCCGGTCGCTGGCGCGGCGGGCTTGGCCAGCGCATCGAGCTTCGCTCTGCCAACGGTCAGCCGTTTCTGGTTTTTCTCTCCGTGGAACGGACGAAATTCCCTGCGCGGGGGCGGGATCATGGTGGGAACGGGGCGCCCGGCCGCATCAGGCTCGAGGGTGGCGCTGATCTTCCCGGCAAGGGTGAGGTGAGGGTCGGGGCGGGCGAGACGGTGATATTCGAAACCCCCGGCGGCGGCGGATTTGGCGACCCAAAAACCCGTTCCAGAGACGCTGTAGGCAGGGATCTGGATGAAGAACTGATCAGTATCGACGCCGCCGGGAAGGTCTATGGTTATAAAACCAGTGAGGATACCGCATGATGCACCCCTCCAGTATTCAACCCAATGCTCACATTGCCGCCATGGCGCCCTATGCGCTGGCCGATCTGAATGTCGCGACCGGAAAGCGCCCCATCATGCTGGCCCAGAACGAAAGCGCCTTGCCGCCGAGCCCGCTGGTCGTGGCGGCTGTCGATGACGTCATGCACGCTGCTCAGTTTTATCCCGATCCCGACTGGACCGGTTTGCGGGGCGCAATTGCGCAGGTTCATGACATTGCGCCCGAGCAGATTTTGTGCGGCGGCGGGTCCATGGAACTTATTGACTGTCTGACCCGCTGTTATGCCGGACCCGGTGACCGGGTGTTGTCGAGTCAGTATGGCTATGCCTTCTTTCGCACGGCGACACGCGCCGTCGGCGCCGCGTTCGATGCGGCCCCGGAAAACGACCTGACCGTGTCGGTGGATGCGTTGCTCGGCGCTGTGCAGGCGGATACCCGGATGATCTTTGTCGCCAATCCCGGCAATCCCACCGGCACCCGGATCAGGCGCAGCGAACTGGTCCGGTTGCGGGATGCCCTTGCTGATCACATCATGCTGGTGATCGACGAGGCCTACGGTGAATTCGCCGATACGCCGGGCGAGGCGACGTTCGATCTTGCCTCACGCGGCAATACGGTGGTGTTGCGCACATTTTCCAAGGCCTATGGGTTGGCTGGCATGCGGGTCGGCTGGGGGGTGTTTCCGCCTGCCGTCGCCACCGAAATGCGCAAAATTCTGACCCCCAACAATATCAGCGTCGCCGGTCAGGCAGCAGCCACGGCGGCCATGCTTGATCAGGCCTATATGCGGGCGACCTGCGCCGGGATTATAGATCGCCGCGACAGATGTATAAGGGAGTTGAGAAATCTGGGGCTGGTCGTGCCGGACAGTTTCACCAATTTTGTTCTCATCAGGTTTCCGGATGGCGATGCCGCCGTACGGGCCGATCGGGCCTTGCGCGCCGAGGGCATTGTCGTGCGGGGCATGGCGGGATACGGCCTGCCGGAATGTCTGCGTGTCACGGTTGGCAGCGCGGCAGATATGGCGTGCGCCACAGAACATCTGACAAAACATCTCACCACAGGCCATAACAGGGAGAACCCGCAATGATTACACCATCGCGAGGACGCGCCCGCATCGGCATCCTTGTGCCGTTTACCAATACCAATCTGGAAGCGGATTTCGCCATGTTGCGACCGGATGGGGTGTCGCTGCATTTCGCCCGATTTGGGGGTTATGATCCGGATGCGGTGCCGGATTCAGAACAGATGGCCGGACTTGGTGAAGCGCCGCTGGATGAACCGCTTCGCCTGCTTGCCGGTGCGCGCCCCGACGTCATTCTCTATGGCTGCACATCGGCGACCCTGACCCTGGGTTCCGCCTTTGACAGACAGCTTGCCGCGCGTATCGGGGATATGACAGGGGCGGCGACCGTGACCGCCGCCGGAAGCCTCGTTCATGCCCTGCGTGCGCT
>JAJFIE010000319.1 GCA_021775275.1 Rhodospirillales bacterium
CCTGGCCTATATCCTCGCCGAACGGGTGCCGCCGCGCTGGCAACGTCTGGCCCTGATTGCCGCCATTCTGCCGTTCTGGACCTCCTATGTGGTCCGGTCCTACAGCTGGCTTCTGGTGCTGTCCGAAGGCGGCATCCTGTCAAACTTCCTGTTGGATACAGGCCTGACGGACGAGCCGTTATCCTTCGCCAATAACCGGGGCGCCACCGTCGTCGGGTTTGTGCATTTTTTCGTCATGCTCCTGACTCTGACGATCTACGCCAATCTGGTGCAATTGCCACCGAGCTACCGCAAGGCCGCCGCCGATCTGGGCGCCGGTCCTGTTCGGGCGTTTCTCTACATCACCCTCCCCCTGACATTGCCGGGAATTATGGTCGGTGCATTTCTGACGTTCGTGCTGTGTATTGGCGATTACATCACACCGCAGATCCTGGGCGGCAACCGCGAATTACTGCTGCCTCAGACGATCATGCTACAAATCGGCAGGCGCGCCGATTTTCCCATGGCCTCTGCGCTGGCCATGATCCTGATGGCGGTGGTCACCATGGTCTACGTCGCCTGCGCCCGGTGGTTAAAGATTGATCGGGTGTAGAATGCGCGCTTCCACCATGAGGTATATGGCCAGAAATCTGCCGGCGATTTTCTACGTGGCGCTGATTTATGGCTTTATTTTCCTTCCGGTTGCGGTTCTGGTGCTTTTCTCGTTCCAGGAAACCAGACTGCCCATTCCACCGTTCAACGGGCCATCGTTCAAATGGTACGAAGCGATTTTCAGTGACGCCCGGATGATGGACGCGCTTGGAAATTCCGTCATCGTTGCGGTGATCTCGTCCGCTTTTTCGGCGGCCCTCGGATTTCTCGCCGCCTATTCACTGGCCCGCTTCCGACTGCCGACGCCGCGTCTGCTGCAAGGCATTCTGACGGCGCCGCTGACCGTCAGTTACCTGATTATCGCCATGGGGTTGTTGATAACCTTTAACGCGATCAACATGCCCAAGTCCCTGCTGACCATTGGCATTGGTCATGTGGTCATCAACATGCCGCTGTGTTTCGCCATCCTCTATAGCCAGATGGGCGAACATCAGGCCAATGTTGAGCGTGCGGCCCGGGACCTGGGCGCCCGGGAGTGGCAAGTTCTGGTGTTGATCAGCATCCCGATGTTGTGGCCGGCCCTGTTCGCCAGTTTTTTTCTCTCGGTGACGTTTTCATGGGACGAATTCATCATCGCGTTCATGGTCAGCCGGTTTGACGTCACCCTGCCGGTGGAAATCTGGAGCATGTTGCGGACCGGGCTGAACCCGAAAACAAACGCCGTCGGCTCGCTGGTCTTCCTGGTTTCGTTCGCCACCGTGATTGTGCTCGACTTCATTGTCTTCAGGAAACGCCGTTCATGACCACGCCAACCGTAGAATTCCGTAACATCACCATGAAATTCGGCGACAAGGTTGCCGTGCAGGACATCAACCTGAGCATTAAGTCCGGTGCGTTTGTGGTCCTGTTGGGGCCATCCGGTGGCGGCAAGACCACATTACTGAATATTCTCGGCGGGTTTCTTGAACCGACCGCCGGACAGGTTCTTGTAAATGGCCACGATGTTACACATACGCCGTCATCGAAGCGGCCGACCACGACGGTGTTTCAGGACTATGCCCTGTTCCCTCACATGTCCATTGCCGGGAACGTCGCCTTTGGATTGAAGATGCGGGGTGTGCCGAAGTCGCGCCAGAACCAGCTTGTCGAACAGGCCCTGGATATGGTCGGGCTGACCCATACGGCGTCGCGGCGCATACATGAGCTTTCCGGCGGCCAACGGCAACGGATCGCCCTGGCGCGGGCGCTTGTGGTCGAGCCATCGGTGCTGCTGCTCGATGAGCCTTTAGGCGCCTTGGACATGAAACTTCGCCGCCAGATGCAGGAAGAGCTGAAAAGCATCCAGAAACGCGTCGGCACAACTTTCATCCATGTGACCCACGATCAGGAAGAAGCCATGGCCATCGCCGATGAAATTGTGGTGATGAACGATGGCTTTATCGAAGATATCGGGGCTCCCGAGCGGATTTACCTGGAACCCGCCTCGCTGTTCACGGCGAACTTCATGGGCGAGAATAACATCATTGAAGGCCGTATCATTGACCGGAAAGAGGGTGATAGTGGGACACAATGTCTGACGGTCAATACCCCGTTGGGGCAAATACCGGTCAATTGTGTCACGCCGCCTGAAGTGAGCGAGATCGTGCTCTCCATACGGCCCGAACATCTTCACACAGGCGAACCTGAAAACGGCCATGTAACCCTGGGGGTGGCAACGGTGATGGATTCCGGTTTTTTCGGCACCCATCATCAGTGCACGGTTCATCTGGGTGAAACCGACACAACGCTCAAAGTTCGATTGAGCCAAAAAGACATGGTCTCCGCCGGTGATGTAGTGAAGCTATCCGCCGATCCTGGAGATTTCGTGGCCTTGTTTCGCTAGTCTACCCGTACAGGTACCAGCAACCGATGACAGCACCGATAACCCCGGCAACATCGGCCAGCAGGGCCCCTATCAGGGCATAGCGGATACGGCGAATGCCAACGGCGCCGAAATACACTGCCAGCACATAGAAAGTGGTTTCCGTGGAACCCTGAATGGTGCTCACCAGATAACCGGTATAGCTGTCCGGCCCGATGGCCGGGTCATTGATGATTGAGGCCATGATGCCATATGCACCGGAACCCGACAGGGGCCGCAACAACGCCATGGGCAAAGCCTCCGGTGGCAGAGCAACCAGTCCGGTGACCGCACCCAATGGCGTGATGATCATCTCCATGGCGCCACTGGCCCGGAACATAGCGACGGCTACCAGAATCGCCACCAGATAGGGAATGATGCGGAGGGCCACCTCAAAGCCGTCTTTGGCGCCCTCGACGAAGGCTTCATAAATTCTGACCCGCTTCACTGCACCAAACGTCAACAGGGTGATCATCAGGCCGGGAATAATCCACGGCGCAATGGCCCGGCCATAAAACACGGTCAGGGGAACCAGCAGAGCCAGACCACCAAGCGTCAAATAGGATACCCAGGTGGCATACCCTTCTCCCGTTTCTTGCGGGAGATCGGGAGGCATTTCATCCAGGGCATTCTGTTCAATCGCAAACTCCTCCGCCACACCCCCTGTATCGGGTGTATCCACC
>JAJFIE010000320.1 GCA_021775275.1 Rhodospirillales bacterium
TGCAGTATTCCTAAAGATTCTTCTGCTACCAGCAGGTGTTCTAACTGTCCGCTATCAGCGTCAGGTCAGTAAATACCAAGCCGTGCTAACACCACAATTGAAGGCGATCAAATCCGAACAAAAAGGGCAGGAGGCGCACGAGCGCGTCATGGCAGCCCATAAGGCTCTTGGCCTCTCCCCGTTCTATACTCTTAAGCCAATGCTCGGTTCGGCAATTCAGATTCCCTTCCTGGTCGCTGTTTTTGCCGCTCTTGGTGAAATGCCCCAGTTGTCGGGTGCGCCTCTTCTATGGATCGATAATCTGGCGGTGCCGGATACCGTTGCGTTTTTGCCATTTTCCATTCCTGGTTTGGGCGACAGATTAAGTCTTTTGCCTTTTGTAATGACCGCAGTAACGATTTTTTCTACCATCATCTTTCACAATCCCCACGCACCGGAAGTTGAACTCAGGCGGCAAAAACGAAACTTGTATCTGATGGCGGCGGCATTTTTTATTTTGTTCTACCCATTTCCAGCCGCCATGGTCTACTACTGGATGATTGCAAATATCCTTCAAACCATACAACAACAGTTCCTGAAGTTGTGATTGACGGGTGTTTTGAAATTGGGGTAATCGGTTGCCCGCCAACCGCTTCATATTGTCGCCAACAACTTGTCCTGCTTAACCAATGACCAATGTTCAGAAAATCAATGACGTGGCACGAATATTGGCGCAGTCCATTTGCTTGCCAACAGAACATGTGAACGAAACAGACACTGGCCATGCGTTTTCCAAACTGGCCTTAAAGTCCAACTGGCAAGTGGATGACATATCGGCGGTCGATTTCTTTTCAAAGAAGCTGGATATCAACGATACGCTGCACTGTTCCTATGATGAAACCGGTAATATTACGAATGGAACACCGATTTCGAATCCCAAATTATGGGAACTGGTGTTCACGATCTTATATAAAGCATTTCAATTGGATGTCATGCATGACGGTTCTAAATCGATCCGTCTCAAGCGCTTCAATACCTTACTGAAGGCTGCTGATCATGTCGCATCGCCGTCCTCTGCCGTGGCTGAGTTGCAAAACAATCTGGATGCCCTACTGGCATGTGAAATCGACGGATTACCAGATAACAAATCTGCTGTATTTACAGAGGCGTCCCGTTCTGAATTATTTGCACCCGACACCGTGACAAAGCTACCTATGACGGTCCTATTTCATGAAGGGCCTATCGCACGGGCCTATCTGGAAGCCCTCCATCATCTCGGCTTCAGGCTGGACAAGATCATTCATCTAGTCTCAAGCCGTGATCTGGCAAGCGGTAAACCCATCGGGCGCTGGTTGCCGAAAGGACTGCGTTGTGACTACGCAGCCAGTATACAAAAAAGCCGGATTCACCACTGGCCGAAAAGGCTTGCCGCACAGCACTCAGCAATGGTTGGCGCTTTCAATAAAGGTGTGGAATCCCAGTTTGGTTTTCCGAACTCCGTTATTGCTGATGCAAGCGCCCTGCATAATCTGTCACGCTACAGCGATGATGTTGAATCCATAATTGTAGAGCATCTAGCTGACGATAATTTACATGACTATTTGAGTAGCCTTCCTGAATCGGTGTTTCTCTACACGGGTGGCGGAATTGTTCCTGCCAAAATTTTGAATATTCCACGGCACCGTTTTATTCATGTTCATCCGGGTTATCTCCCGGATATTCGGGGTGCAGATTGCGTGCTCTGGTCCTCCCTGCTCAGGGGTCGGTTGTCTGCAAGTTGTTTTTATATGGCGCCTGGAATTGATGTCGGTGACATTATTTTATCGTGTTGGTTACCAAACTTTAAAATCCGATGCAGTGCCGACGGCGTCGACATATTACTTTTGTACCGTACTGTGTTCAGTTACCTGGACCCATGGGTTCGTGCCTACACCCTGCGAAAAGTTATTGAGAAACATCAGATATTCATTGATATCCCGACACATGCTCAACGAATTGAAGATGGAACAACTTTCCATTTTATGCATCCAAAATTGCAAGCCGAAGCTATCACAACTATCGTGTCACGATAGAGCAGGTTAAAATTCTTACAAGCCCCCTCACTTTCATTACCTGATCCATTAACACGATGACGGCCTATGAGAATGAAGTTTTTCCCCAACACCTGAATGTGTTAGAGTCCGTCCGAAAAGTTTATGCGTTCAAACAAAGCTTTCTCGACATCATGCGAATTGACGCCAGAAGGAGGAAAGCCCGTGCGGTCCTGGTTCGGTTCTCAAAATTCTTGGCGAGACGGCGGCACCTGCCGAACCACGCGAAAGTTCTCTCCACGACCCACCTTCTGGGGATGACTTCAAAGCCGGTCGCCGTATCCGACCGTTTGACGATTTCAGTTTTCAGATAGGGCAATATTTTCTTCTGCGCCTGCTTGAAAATCGGCCCTTGGTATCCACCGCCGGCAAAGAGTTTCTTCAGAAATGGAAAGCTGCCGAACAAGGTTCCAAGGACCAAAGCGCTGCCATCCCGATCCTGGATACTGGCCGGATGAACCACTGCGTGAAGCAGGAGCCCTACTGTATCAACAAGGATGTGGCGCTTCTTGCCCTTGATTTTCTTGCCCGCATCGTAGCCCGATGGATCGATGCAGGCCCCCCTTTTTCTGCGCCTTTCACACTCTGGCTATCGATCACACATGCTGTCGGGCTGGCCTCACGTCCCACCGCTTCGCGGTATTTGATGTAAAGCGCATGGTGTATTCGATCCAGCGTCCCGTCATAATCCCAAAGGTCAAAATATTCGAACAGCGTACTGCGTGGCGGCAAATCCTTGGGTATCGCCCGCCATTGGCAGCCGGTGCTCAGGATGTACATCAGACCGTTCACCACTTCACGGACATCAACGCCCCGCTTGCGACCTCCACGCTTGGCTGGCAGGATCAATGGCGCAATATGCGCCCATTCATCATCCGTCACGTCACTCGGGTAACGCAATTTGCTGCGGTCATAGGAACCACGATTTTCTGAAGTCCACATCCATCTTATCCTCCATTGAGCGATAAGACTCTTGAATCACAGATCACTCTTATGATTCAATAACTTTCCGGACGGACACTTAAGTATCAACTTAAAATTGGGATGGTTAGGCTCGTAATGGCAAAAATTGCACAGTTCACTTTGATTGTATTAGTTGCAACGGTACTCTTACCAACGGATGCGATGGCATATATTGATCCCGGGTCGGGGAGCGCGATCATCTCAGCCATTATTGGTTTCGTGGTCGCCATTGGCCTCTTATTCAAAACTTTCTGGTACAAGATCTCATCCATTTTCAAGCGCAAGCCTTCGGCTGAAGATAAAACAACCTCTGACAGCTAAGACGCAAAGGAAAGTTTTCGAGTGGATGTTTTTCTACTAGGCGCGGGTCGACCAGCTTGGGGTGAAAAGCCGGCGGCTTTGAAAAAGATACTCCTCAACACCAACGTGATCGATTGGCAACTTCATAGCTTTGACGCGATACAAGAGAGTGCCAATTTTCATTATTTGGGCGGTTATCACGTTGATGAGGTGATCCACAGTTACCCTCAATTGAACTTCACGGTCGTTCCCAATTGGGATACTCATACTGTCCTACACACACTGCTAAAAGCACCGTTTTCGAACGATCCAGTAATCGTGACTTATTCGGACACAATATTCCGAAAACATGCGATAACGAACCTTATAGACAGTTCAGCAGATGTTATCTTTGCGATCGATAGTACATGGGAACATCGCTATGATTTGCGATCACAAACGGACCTGGACATCGCCGAAATAATTGATCTTGCGGACTTTGGTGCGCTCAGATCAGAAGTGGCTGAATTTACAGGCCTGATCCATTTCAAGGAACCCGTTGTTGGCCATTTAGCATCCTTAAACGCATCAGATATCGGCGCCAATTTGGTCGATCTCATCTATTATTTGAAAGCCAAGGATTTTCGCATAGAATTCGCCGACGTGGAAGGCCATTGGGCTGAACTTAATGCCCCAGAAGATGTAGCTCATTTCGTTCTCGGAACCAAATCTGATACACTGGCCCGACTGGAGCCCATCGTCAGAAAAAGCCACATCGGCAAACAAGTTAACTTCACGACAAATCAATGGATGAAGGATTCTAAGTCTGTTTTGTCAGACATCCAGACTGAGTTTGGTTCCTCTCGTCTGGTAATCAGAAGCAGTGCCAGAGCCGAGGATGGATGGAGCACATCAAATGCTGGTCAGTTTGAAAGTTATTTGAATATCGATGCCAGTTGCGAAGATGACGTCAGGCACTCTATTGATGCCGTAATTTCCTCATACAAGAGCCAGAACGCTGATGATGAACAAATCCTTGTTCAGCAGTTTTTAGAAAACGTGCGATTTGGTGGCGTGGTCTTTACATGCGGCCTGGAAACGGGTGCGCCGTACTACCGTATTAATTTTGATGAGCAGACGCGTTCGACGGACACGGTAACGAGTGGTGCTCAGGGCGAGTTGCGAACAATCATCGTGAGTCGATTTCATCCTGAGTTTCTTGAAACGGTCGAGCCGGAACTTGTTCCCGTTCTACAGGCGGTTCAGGAAATTGAGCAACTTCTGGGTTTTGGAAAACTGGATATTGAGTTTGCTATATCTCTTAGTGGTGAAGTCTGTATCTTTCAGGTTAGGCCCATAACTGTTGACCACGGCAATTTTGAAGTTGAAAACGAGGCGATTGTCGACAGAATTGCCGAAAGTGTCGAGGCATATTTATCCCAACAAAAACCTCGCCCTTTTATTTTCGGTGACAAAACGATCTTCGGGAATATGCCCGATTGGAACCCTGCCGAGATCATTGGCACGAGACCCAAACCTCTGGCATTTAGTCTTTACAGGCATTTAATTACCAATGAAATTTGGGCAAGACAGCGGGCGGAATTTGGTTATCGTGATGTCCGACCGCTTCCCCTCATCGTTTCATTTTGCGGGCAGCCATATATCGATGTGCGAGCCAGTTTGAATTCTTTTGTACCGGCGACCTTGCCTGACAAAGTGGCATCAAAGCTCGTAAACGCCTACATTAACATTCTGTCTGCCAACCCGTTACTCCACGACAAAATTGAATTTAAGGTGGCGTTCACAGCCTGGACCCCGACCTTCAAAAGGGATGCCGAAGAACGCCTCACGCCACATGGCCTGTCATCTTCGGATATAGATCAACTGGAAACAGCGCTTAAGGACATCACATGTAATGCGCTGGAGCGGCTTGATCACGATATTGCCTCCTCAACAACACTGGCCTCTCGCCGGGCCAGTATTGAAGACTCGGATTTGGATGCAAAAGATAAATTCATCGCATTCGTAGAAGATTGTCGGCGTTATGGAACACTCGCATTTTCACACGCCGCACGATCCGGGTTTGTCGCAACAGATATATTAAGGAGTTTTGTCTCTCACGGGATATTGGACACTGAACGTTATCATGCGTTCATGCAAGATATCCAAACCGTATCGGTGGAATTCACACAAGACCGGAGGGCGGTCGCCCAGGATCAATTGGGTCTCGAACAGATGATTGAGCGCTATGGCCATTTACGGCCCGGCACCTATGAAATTTCTACGCCAGCATACTGGGAGACTCCAGAACGTTACCTGTCGGGAGGCGGCGAGCAAATGACACAACGCGCTGATTCATTTGATTTCACCTCCAGGGAAAGCGAAGGGATGCAACAGTTCTTGGCGGAACTGGGCTCAACATTATCAGTTCGTACACTCTGCGAGTTTCTACGCAAAGCCATTCAAACCCGCGAAGCAGTCAAGTTCGAGTTTACACGAAATCTCAGTCGAGCCTTGGATATGTGCGTGGAGTTGGCTGAGACATTATCGATTTCCAGAAATGATTTTTCTTACCTGGACTATACTGATCTTGAGAAATTCAAACTGAATGTCGTTGGCCGTGATGTTCTGAAAGCACGTATTGGGGAGCGGAAAGCATCTCATACCGTGACACAACTCATTGATCTGCCTTCATTGATCATGGCTGAGAGTGATTTTTATTGTTTTGAACGACAGACTTCACAGCCTAACTTTGTCACTACCAAACGCGTTGTAGCCGACACCTACATTCTGGAAGATGGCCTTGGTGATGAACTGACTGGGCGGATCGTCATTTTGCCACAGGCAGACCCCGGCTTTGACTGGTTGATTGGATGCAATCTCGCCGGGCTAATTACCAAGTATGGGGGGGCAAATTCCC
>JAJFIE010000033.1 GCA_021775275.1 Rhodospirillales bacterium
GATTAAGGGAATGTAGGCGACAAAACCAGTTCCGCCCTGAACAAGTTCAATGGGCGGCGTGACTTGCAGCTCCCCGGTACGCTCAACTTCCGCCAAGGCGGCGCGTGGCGCCGGAAGCGACCGGACATCCAATCCCTGCGCCGCTTCATTCCCCTCATACGGCGAGACCCACCGAATGACGCCATCGGCATCCACCCAGTTTATGGCCTGGAAATCCCCGAAAAGTTCATGCGCAGCGTTTGCTTCGTCCTGAAAATCTTTCACGTTGTTAATTTTTCCGGAAAGCCACTTTCGCTGGATGTGCTCACCGACAATTAACCGTATTGCAATGTGCGCTTCAAGCCGTGTCGCGAAATGTTCCGTATTGCTGCGGGTTTCGGCGTCAAGGCGAATGGCCTGATCATCCCTTACCAATTGCCACACAGTAACGACGACAACGATTATTGCCACAGCCGCTGCAACAGGCGCCGCAACCGTATGTTGAGCACACATTGACAACAACCGCCGGCCGCCGGTAACCATCCGCTTGATCATGGTGAATACAGTGATGTGAAAGCGAAATACGGTCAACCGGATTTTTAGTCCACATGCGACGGTAGTCCCATCCACATCCGCCGATACCGACCGTTTTGAAACAATACTTTTGGAACAACCATGACGTCGGTGATTACGAACGGGTGATCACCATTCCCGGGACCGCGCCCGGCAACAAACCGGGCGGGTGAGTAGGTGAGTGGGCACCAACCTACTTCCGGATCGCCGAGGCAAGTCTGAAATAATTCTCGCCCAGAATGCCACGGATGTGATTTTCCTGATACCCACGATCAAGCAGGGCCTGGGTTACCTTCGGGAAATCTTCCGGTCGGATATAACCCTCGATGCCGGAGAGATGTCAGCGGTCCAGTTCATCAAGATCAGATGGACCTGTATAGGCAAAACCGGCGTGCCCGTCCCACACGAAGGCATTATCATGTAACCGGGTTGCCTGTTCGGATACGCCCCATTGTTGCGCCTTGATTGAAATATCTGACATGTCGGGGCCTCTCTGGGCTATGAAGGTAGTCAGGGTCGAGCGAATAGTTTTATTTTATGTGAAAAACACAGAATGGAGACACCTGATTATGTCAAATTCCTGGAACAATCCTGTCATCATGCAGGAAGCACAGGCCCTGATGGCGTTGACCAACGATCTTCAAAAGCCATTCGAGAAGGCTGTTTCAACTCTGGCCGGAGTTTCCGGCAGGATCGTTTGCACAGGGATCGGGAAAAGCGGACACGTCGCCACGAAAGTTGCAGCTACATTAACCTCCCTGGATTCACCGGCATTTTTCGTGCACCCGACCGAAACAGCTGACACAGGTTTCGGTGTTATCACGCAGAGTGACGCTGTCCTGGCTTTTAGTCGGTCGGGCAGAGCGGTCGAGATGGTCGCCATTCTGGATTACGCAAAAAGCAATGGCGTACCCATCGTCCTGATCAGCGAGAACGCCGAAGACAGCCTCGCCGATTATGCAACGGTGGTTCTGAAAATGCCCCCCATAGATGAAGAATGGGGCCACGCGCCAACAACCTCAACCATCATCCAGATGGCGCTCGGTGATGCCATTGCGGTCGCCCTTGCCGAAAAGAAGAAATTCTCAGAAGACCTCAGCGCGGTGGCGCTTGCCGTGAAGAAAGAATTTTAGGGCCAAGTATTTCAATCTGGAGACCTGATCTTATGCAGCTACCAGAGTACGACGGGAACGCAAAGGTTCGCCCAACGGATATTTCCGGGCGCTGTGATTTCAACGCTGATCGCGTCGATTTTGACGAAATCCCGATCATCGATATCAGCGCCATGATGGGCGACGATATGGTGGCAAAGGCCGAGATTGCAAAAGCTGTACGCCATATCGCTGCCAACGTGGGGTTCTTTTACGTCAAGAACCATGGCGTGCCGGAAGACGTCATCGAAGCGGCGCACAAAACGGCGGCCCTGTTTTATGATCTGCCGGACGCAGTGAAACGCCAGTATGACGTCGCCATAACGAAACGTCACAAAGGGTACGTACCGGTCGGCGGATTATCGGCGGATCCGACCGTCATGGACTTGCAGGAAGGTTACGAAGTCGGCCTTGAACTGCCCGCAGACGACCCCGACCATTTGGCGGGCATTGCACTACTCGGGCCCAATGTATGGCCGGAGGAATTGCCCGAATTTCAACGCGACATCTATCGTTATTTCGAAGAGGCCACGGCGCTCGGCAAACGGTTGTACCGGTTGTTCGCCCTGTCGGTCGGCATGGCGGAGGATTTCTTCGAACCTGTGGTGACGAAACCTTGTGCGCAATTGCGCATTCTTTACTATCCGGACACCGATCCGAAGGATGCCGAAGTCGGCATCGGCGCCCATACGGATTACGAGAGCTTCACCCTGCTATGGCAGGATCAGCCGGGCCTGCAAGTTCAGAACCGGGCCGGAAAATGGATTGAAGCCCCGCCCATACCGGGCACATTTATCATCAATATCGGCGATATGATGATGCGGTGGACGAACGAACTCTTCGTCTCCACACCACACCGGGTGATCAATTCGTCGGGCAAAAAACGTTATTCCATGGCATTGTTCTTTGCCGCCAATCACGACACCATTGTCGAGTGTCTGCCAACCT
>JAJFIE010000321.1 GCA_021775275.1 Rhodospirillales bacterium
GATAGAGAACGGTATAAATGCCGAGTGCACCGAATTTGTTTTTGTTCATGATCCCGCCCTCACAGCCGTTTTTTCATCTGGCCAATGGACCAGAGGAACAGGCACACCAGCAGCGTAATGGTCAGCATGGAAACAACCGAAATGGCCGCGCCCATGGGCCAGTTACTGCCACGGCCAAACGCATTCTGAATGAGATTTCCGATCATGATGCCACCGCTGCCACCGACCAGTTTTGGCGTCACATAATCACCCACCGTCGGGATAAACACCAACAGGGACGCGGCAATCACACCCGGTAACGATAATGGTAACGTCACCCTGATGAAACTCATGAACGGCGTTTCACCCAGATCGGCCGCCGCCTCCAAAAGCGAGCGATCAATCTTCTCGAGCGACACATAAATCGGCAGGATGGCGAACGCCGCCCAGGCATGGGCCAGGGTCAGGATCACCGCAAACTCGCTATACAGGATGAACTGTAGTGGCTCCGCCAGGAAGCCTAGCCCCATCAAACCGGAGTTAATCACACCATTATAACCCAGCATGATTTTCCACGCGAACACCCGCAGCAGATAACTGGTCCAGAACGGCACGGTGATCAGGATCAACCAGATCAGTTTGTTCCTGTTCACCTTGAAAGCAATGAAATAAGCCGCCGGATAGGCCAGCAGGACTGTGGCAAAAGTTACCCAGGCCGAAATCTTTATCGACCGCAAGAGAATGAGCGGATAGATTTTCTTCTCGAAAAATAACACGTAGTTGTCGGTCGAGATAATCGGCTCGAACACCATACCGGTCTGCTTCCAGAAACTGAGACCGATCAGCACAATGATCGGCGCCAGCATGGCAAACACCAGCAGGGCCAACGTCGGTGACAGCAGCGAAAACCCGCGCGCGCTTTCGTTTCGCATGAACAGCGACCGCAACCAGCCACCGGAACTTACTGATACCGCTTGAGTATTCATCGTGAATTATTCACCCGTGGTCGATTTATCACAATATTGCAGACATTTGTCGGAAATGACCAGAGCATGATTTTAAATTCCGTCTGTATCATCATCCAAGGAAATGCGCCACCGTCAGGAAAACTCGGCGGTGGCGCAGGATGGATAACTTATAATCCGGCTTTCACTTCATCGAACATGGCCTGAAGCCCGGCCTCGTTCTGGATTTCTTCCTGGAAAGAGCCCGCGCTGAGGATATCATCCGGGGTCTTCGACAGACCCAGTTCCGCCAAAGTCGCTTCATCGACCATATCGAAACCGCTCTGGGTCGATACGCCATAGCCGAACTCGCGAATTTCATAGGCACGGGAATCCGGCTCCAACATGGCGTCAATCAACTCATAGGCCTGATCTTCGAACTCAGTATTCTTGGCAATGGACAGGCCGCAGACCCAAGTCATAGGACCGCTTTCCTTTGGGTTCATGTAGGCTACCGGCACACCTTCCGCTTTCAGGCGTACAACTGATTCGTTCCACACCGTGGCGGCAATCAACTCACCACTGGCGAGGCCCTGCTCCATCGTGGTGGAGTCATTTGAGAAGTACCGCAAATTCGGCACCATGGAACGCATCAGGTTCCGGGTGGCGTCGAGATCGCTCTGTAGCCGGTAGTCATACGGGTTCTTCAGATTTGCCATGATGCCGGCGATGGCGACGCAGTCCACCAGACTGTCAAAGCATGCCAGACGGCCCTGATATTTCTGGTCCCACAGGATGCTCCATGACTCGTTGTTCACGTATTCCGGCGCCAGGTCGGTTCGGTAGATAATGGATGTGAGACCCCAATCGACGGGTACCCAGACGGTTTCTCCATTCTGGACTACACCCGGCATGTTGCGCAGGCTGGGCAGAATGTCGTTCCAGTTTTTCAGGCGCGATGTATCGATCGCACGCAGAACCCCGGCTTCGTTCCATTTTTTTATCTTATAGCTGCACGGGAACATGACATCGGCCTCGAACCCGGCCAGCATCTTGGTCACGCCTTCTTCTTCATCACCCCAGAAGGTGAAGCGGGGAAGCGATCCGTATTTCTTGACATAGGTCGGCCACAGATTTTCATCATCATATCCGGCCCAGCCAAAAACCATGGCGGTCTCCGCCGCCGTCGCGATTTGTGGCGCCATGGCGCTGCCCATTCCGGCAATGCCCAGCATTCCGGCAAGGCGGCCAAATTCGCGCCGCGAAATTTTTCCGCTGCGATATCTGGCAACAATCGCCTTGGCATCAAAATCTTTTACTTCAACCATCGTTCCGTACTCCCATGATAAATAGCACCCTCTTTTTTTGAATCCCGGGGCTTTACCAATTCCAAGTAACGACAAACCCAACCATCTGAAAACATCAACGGCAGCGCAAGTCATCGGCAGTTCGTCGCACTTTCACGACGCCCAGATATTACCAGATATTATAAGGGATACCGCCCGATTTTACATGGTAGATCGCTCCTCCCTCTGATTGTCATCGTTCACCTTTTGGCGAATCATTACCGCAGACGGCTGCTAAAATGTTTGGCAACGCAAGAAAAGGCCATACCCCATTTGTGGTATCACGCTGGCAGGTTTGCTGACTCGCCTGTTGGCGAGAGCTTTATAAACGTGATACAGGCCTTCTCTTGTATGGGATCAATGCGTATTGCGGAGAACGATAATGGCGGTTCTGATCATCGGCGCCGGGCACGCGGCGGGACAATTGGCGGCGTCTCTCAGAATGGAAGGATACGGTGGGGCGATTCGCATCATCGGCGATGAACTCTACCCGCCCTATCAACGTCCGCCGTTGTCCAAGCAACTGCTGTCGGGCGACATGGAGCTGGATCAGGTCTATCTGAAACCCGATGCGTTTTATGCGGACAATGATGTGGAACTGACGCTGGGACGGAGGGTTGAGAGTATCGACCGCACAGCCAGGTCGGTTACGCTGGATAACGGCGATGTTGTGTCCTATGACAAGCTGGCGCTGACCACGGGAACGCGGGTGCGCAAGCTGACCATACCGGGCGCTGATCTGGATGGCATCGACTATGTTCGCACCGTTGACGACACCTTGGCGCTGAGAGACCGGTTCTCCCCCGGCGGCCACATGGTCGTTGTCGGTGGCGGTTATATTGGTCTGGAGGTTGCTGCGGCGGCCACCAAACAGGGCATGTCGGTGACCGTACTGGAAATGGCGGACCGGGTCATGAACCGGGTTGTCGCACCGGAGGTTTCGGCGTTTTATGAAGCGCTGCACCGGGATCATGGCGTAGACATTCAGACCGACGTACGGGTCTCGGGCTTTTCCGGTAATGGTCATGTCAGTGCTGTCGAGTGTGAAGACGGCTCAAGCTTTGAGGCTGACGTGGTCGTCGTGGGTGTCGGCGTTATTCCCAATACGGAACTGGCGGAGGCTGCGGGTCTGGCGTGTGACAACGGAATCGTCGTGAACGCAAGCGCCGAAACCGATGACCCGGATATAGTCAGCGCCGGAGATTGCACCAATCACCCGAACGGCGTTTATGGCATTAACATTCGCCTGGAATCAGTACAAAACGCGGTTGATCAGGCAAAGGCGGCCGCCAAGGCGATCTGCGGGAACCCGGAGACCTATTCCGCAGTGCCGTGGTTCTGGTCGGACCAGTATGACGTCAAACTACAGATCGTCGGGCTATCACAGGGCTACACCCAGGCTGTCGTGCGCGGCGACCCGTCCAGTGGCGCATTTTCGGTGTTTTATCTGAAAGAAGGCGTACTGATCGCCGTGGATGCCATTAACAGCCCGCGGGAATACATGATGGGCCGGAAGCTGATCGCAGAGCATAGCCGGCCGGACCCTGCCCGCATAGCTAATACAGATATTTCCGTGAAGGAACTGGTCTGATAATGTCCTGTTCCAACCATGAACAGATGAGTTAACACAAAGGATTAAAGGATACACCATGGCGAAAATCACGTATG
>JAJFIE010000322.1 GCA_021775275.1 Rhodospirillales bacterium
AGGGTGTCACGATCATAGACGGGCGTGGGGTGGGTTTGCCCGCCGGAATAGAGCGATACCGTATCCAGCGGCTCGGGCGCGGATGTATCAGTTGAGGCTGCAATGGTGGAATCTTCCACGCGCTCGGTTAAACCAATAGCCTCCGCAGTTACCGTTCCGACGATGCGGATGCGGTCCGGTGCGTTGAAGCCGAAGCGTTTCATATGCGCATCCTCGAACGCATTGACCATGTCATCCAGCGCACCGAAGGAAATGATCAGGGGCGTGTCTGTGCCCTCGTAACGCAGATGGATTTTACGCGCCACACCAATGTTGGCGGTGGCGACGCCCTGGGTCTCGACCTCGGCGCGGGCTTCAACTTCCAGCGCGTCAAGGATTGCCGCCATGGATGCCAGTGCATCAGCCGTCAGGGGGGTCTCCACGGTTCGCTCGCGCATGGCCCGCACATCGGCCAGCCCCATGCCATAGGCCGACAGAACGCCCGCGAAGGGATGCAGGAAGACCCGCTTCATACCCAGCGAGTCGGCGACCAGACAGGCGTGCTGTCCACCCGCACCGCCAAAGCAGTTCAGGGTGTACTCGGTGACATCGTAGCCACGCTGAACGGAAATCTGCTTGATGGCGTTGGCCATGTTTTCTACTGCGATCTTCAGGAAACCTTCGGCCACTTCTTCCGCTGTTGCGGGCTGGTCGCTTGCGGCTGATATTTTGTCCGCCAGTGCGTTGAATTTCTCGCGCACAACCTCTTCATCAAGCGCCTCATTGGCGTTCGGGCCAAAAACACAGGGGAAATGCTGTGGCTGGATTTTCCCAAGCATGACGTTGCAGTCGGTCACCGCCAGCGGCCCGCCCCGGCGGTAGCATGCGGGGCCGGGATCGGCGCCTGCCGAATCAGGTCCGACACGGTAGCGTGCGCCATCGAAATGCAGGATCGATCCGCCTCCGGCGGCGACGGTGTGAATACGCATCATGGGTGCGCGCATTCGAACACCGGCAACCAGTGTTTCGAATTCGCGTTCGTATTCACCGTCATAGTGGGACACATCGGTGGAGGTGCCGCCCATATCGAAGCCGATAACCTTGTGGAAGTCCGCCATGGCAGCCGTGCGGACCATACCGACGACACCCCCGGCGGGGCCGGAAAGGATGCTGTCCTTGCCCTGGAACAGGTTTGCATCGGTCAGGCCGCCGTTGGACTGCATGAACATCAGGCGCGTCGCATCGGCATCGCCGCCGTCAAAACTGGCGTCGCCGTTATCGATATCAGCCGCGACCCGGTCCACATAGCGCCTGAGGATCGGCGATAAATACGCACCCACCACCGTTGTATCGCCACGCGACACCAGCTTCATCAGCGGGCTGACTTCGTGGGACACGGAAATCTGGGTGAAGCCCAGGTCATGGGCGATAGTGGCGACGGTGCGCTCGTGTTCCGGGAACCGGTAGCCGTGCATGAAGACGATGGCCGCAGACCGAATGCCATTATCGTAGGCGGCTTGCAGGTCTTTTTTGATGGCGCCCAGGTCGGGCGCCTCAAGGACTTCGCCGCTGGCGGTAACCCGCTCAGCCACTTCGATAACCTGTTCATAGAGCATTTCCGGCAACACGATGTTGCGGTCGAACAGGCGCGGGCGGTTCTGGTATCCAATTCGGAGCGCGTCCCTGAACCCTCTGGTGATCACCAGAACCGTACGATCGCCCTTGCGCTCCAGCAGCGCATTGGTGGCCACGGTGGTGCCCATTTTTACGGCTTCCACCCGGGCCGACGGGATCGGCTCTCCCTTGGTGATGCCCAGCAGATCGCGGATACCTTGCAGGGCGGCGTCGTCATACTGTTCCGGGTTCTCCGATAGCAGCTTATGGGTTTTCAGTTCACCATCAGGGGTACGCGCCACCACGTCGGTGAAGGTGCCGCCCCGGTCAATCCAGAATTGCCATTTCCGTATGTCGTTCATTGGTTCCGTTACGCCCGTTGTTTGCTGTCCTTCCGGTATCATGGCCCGCCATTGGGGTAAAGACGGTGTCGGCGATATGAATCCACTTGGCGCAGTCTGGACGCACGGCATGGTGACGGCATGATCAGGTTCTTGGAATGGATACCGCGCCGGTGTGAAGCGTTCAGCGTTGGTCTGGCCAGCGGCAACCGCGCCATGGCCTTGTGGATTGCCGTCATTCCCGCCATGCACTCGGATGTATTCCTGTATTTCGCCATGGCGCAGTTTCCCGTATACCTGCTGCCCGCCGTAATGGCGTATGTTTATGCGCGTCTGCTGCCCGCATTGCCTTAATTCGCGCACTTTCACATTGTAGTGAAGCCCTTGTCGGCGGTGGTCTGGCCCGCCTATGTTTGTCATTGAGATAATATTTCGAGGAACAAAGTGTGATCCATGCGATGGAAAAAATCTGCATACTGGCTCATTGGCCTCGGTTTGCTGGTCGTCGGCGCTGTCGTGTCGGCAGCCAGCGAGGGGCGCGCCGTGGCTGACGACTGGCGCACGGCGAGCCGCGAGCCCGCGGGCATCGCACCCGATCCCTTGCAGACTCCGGAGCCGGTGGTGCAGGTCTATTCTGCCCGGGCGTTCAGTTGGCGCGGATATCTGGGGGTGCATACCTGGATTGCCGCCAAGCGGCGCGACGCCGATGCGTTTACGGTCTATGAGGTCATTGGCTGGCGCGGCTATCATGGTCTGCCTGTTGTTGCAGCGACGGAAAAAGAGCCCGACCGGCGCTGGTTCGGCGCCATGCCGCAGATATTGCTGGATGAGCGTGGCGACCATGTCAGCGCGATGATTGATGATATCGAAGCCGCCGTGGCCAGCTACCCCCATCCCAATGAATACCGGGTCTGGCCGGGGCCAAACTCCAACACCTTTACGGCCTATGTGGCGCGTAACGTGCCGGGCATGGTCCTTGACCTGCCACCCACGGCCATCGGCAAGGATTTCCTCAGCGACGGAATCGTCGCCTCGACGCCCAGCGGGTCCGGCTTTCAGGTCTCGCTGTTTGGCCTGCTCGGCCTCATGGCTGCGGTGGAGGAGGGCGTCGAAGTCAACCTGCTCGGTCTGACCTTCGGTATTGATCCCAAGGATATGGCTCTCAAGCTGCCGGGCATTGGACGGTTATCGCCCATATCAAATTAGTGGGCGGTTATCGCCCATATCGAATTAAGCCTCGCCATCCTTTCTTGCTCTTACCCCGTAACCGGCATAGGTAAACGAGGCAGGTAACCAATGAGGCTGTACGCATGAGCATTTGGGGCAAGGTAATTGGTGGTGTCGCCGGGTTCACCATGGGCGGACCATTCGGTGCGCTGTTGGGTGCGGCGGCGGGACACGCCGTGGACCGTATGCGTGAGACCGTGCCGGACGCCGATCAGCAACTTGATCCGGATGATACGGAAACCCGGCAGGTCGCCTTTACCATGGCGGTCATCGTGCTCGGCGCAAAGCTGGCCAAGGCAGATGGCAGGGTTACGAAAAACGAGGTTGCCGCCTTCCGGCGTGTATTCAACGTGCCAGCCGATGAAGCCGGCGACGTGGGCAAGCTGTTCAACGAAGCCAAGCAGGACGCCCACGGCTTCGAGCCTTACGCCCGTCAGATTGCGCAGATATTCAGCAATGACAGGGTTATGCTGGAAGACCTCATGGGGGCGCTGTTCCATATCGCCAATGCCGATGGAGAGTATCATCCCGCCGAGCGCGATTATCTGGCCAAGGTCGCCATAATCTTTGGTTTCGTACGGCAGGATTTTGAACGTCTGGAAGATACCTATATCAAGGGCGAGGATGCCGATGATCCCTATGAAATTCTGGGGGTGTCGAAGGATGCCAGCGATGACGACATCAAGTCGGCGTACCGTAAGCTGATCCGCGAAAATCATCCGGACACGATGATGGCGCATGGACTGCCACAGGAATTCATCGACCTCGCCAACGAAAA
>JAJFIE010000323.1 GCA_021775275.1 Rhodospirillales bacterium
ACCCCACATTTGGCCACTCCCGGTGGACCCGGAGCGCTGAAAAAAAACTTCATCCACTCGCTCCCCCACCCACCGCGTGGCCGACCCCGTCCCATGCGATCTGAGCGCGGCACACCGGAAACCTTGGAGATGGTGAGGGGCCCCCCGCATCCGCTGCGCGGCGGGCGATCTCGGGTGACGTTTCGCCGTCCGACGGTCTGGCGAAATCATGAGGAACTCCAACCGCCAGAACGTGCCAGGTCTCGCCGACCTTGGTCTTGCCCTGATGCAACTCGGTTGCGATCAGCGTGGTAAAGGTCTCGTCACGCAAATGCCGGGTATCGGATATGGGATAGCCGAAATACTCCATGAAATGTTCGCTCAGGGAAAGAAAGTCATAACCTTCTTCCTTGTACATGCGGCAAACTTCTTCCGGCGAATGCTTGCCGTCGGAATTGGTGGAATGAGTGTGCAGATTGCCACGATAAAACCGGCCTGAACGACCGAATGGTAGGTTTTCCATGTAATGTCTAACTCCCAGAACGGTCACCTTTTGAGGCAGACCGCAAACCCGAATCATCAACTGGAGTATGCATACCCGATGTTAGAACCACTACAAAACTAAATTTGTATGATACGTGAAGAAAATTAGTCGAAGGCGTATGCCGCCATGCTCAATGTACCGCCTGTCCAGCTACGGTGCAGGACGCGACCGGTCGTTTCGCCGGTTTCATCGTCAACCGCCGCCCCCATAACAACCCCCAATGGCAACAAATGCTCATCACGGGGATGGGCCATGACGGCATCCGGTTGTTGTTGCCGGTATCCGCCGAGAGCTTCTACATCACCCCGTTCCACGATATCCGCGAGCCAGTCATCGAAGCGCTGCGCCCAGTCTGGTAGTGACGTGGCTGGTGGTGACGTGAGCGACGGTGTCGTATCCGTTCGTGAGAAGTATCGCAGATTGTGAACGGCGCCACCGCTGGCGATGATCAGGACGCCCTGATCCCGCAGCGGCGCCAGGGCTCTGCCGACATTAATATGGTGCTGCATGCCCCGCTCCGGCTGGATAGAAAGCTGCGCCACAGGAATATCCGCATCCGGATACATCAGCATCAGCGGAATCCATGCCCCATGATCCAGCCCCCAGTCCATGACCGCCGTCGCCTCAAACCCGCTTGCCTGCAATAAACCAGCCGCCTCATGCGCCATGACGGGCGCCCCTGGCGCCGGATACTGCAATGCATATAATTCCTCAGGAAACCCATAATAATCATGGATGGTTTCCGGCTGCTCCAGCGCCACCGTTTGCGGCGTTCCGGTGTCCCAATGGGCGGATACGCACAGGATGGCTTCAGGCCGGGGCAGCTCCCGCCCCGTGAGTTCCTGGCCCAGGGATTCCAGAAACATGCGGGCGGGTCCGTCTTCCAGAATAAAATCGGGAGGTCCGTGGGAAACAAACAGGCTGGGCAGGCGATCTGAATTCATTCCCCTAGTGTTGCCTGTGCCATGCGGAAGTCAACCGCCCAAGAAAAAACGCCCCGACACATTTCCGTGACGGGGCGCTCCTGCGTAACAAACAGTTCGATTGGATACCGGCGATCAGAGACCGGCCTTGATCTCTTCGAACATGGACTGAAGTTTGGCGTTAATATCATCAGGAACATCCTGGAAGAACACGCCGCTATCCATCATCGCCTTGGGATTGGAAAGGTTGACCTCCTCGAGAATGGCCTTGTCTGCCATTTCAAAGGATTTCACATTGGAGTGGCCATAGCCCCATTCCTCATAGACATACTTCCCAACCTCGGGTGACTGCATTTCATTGACCATATCATAGAGCGCTGTTTCATCGCCCGCGCCATAGTCAGAATTGAACTTGGTCAATCCACAAACCCAGAACAGGATACCTTCCTTCGGGTTCATGTATTCGACCGGCAATCCCTGACGTTTCAGACGCACCGGCGCCTCGTTCCATGAATAGGCGGCAACAACCTCACCTGACGCAAGCGCCTGTTCGGCTGTTGTCTGGTCATCCCAGTAGAAACGTATCAGCGGCTGCTGTTCCGTCAACTTGACTCGAACCGCAGCGATCTGATCGTCATTTAAACTGAAAAGGCTGTCACGAGGCATGCCAAGCACCAAAGCTGCGATCACAGAAGCCGCGACCGGGGCATTATACTGTGCAAGCCGACCGGAATACTTGGGATCGAACATAATTTTCCAGCTATGGTTGCCGACATATTCAGGCGCCAGATCGGTACGGAACGCGACCGACGAGTTACCCCAGTCAAACGGCGCAAACAGCACATTGCCGTCTGAGTCGTACTGACCGGACATGTCTGAAAGTTCAGGCCACATGCTATCCCAATGCTCCAGGCGGGACTTGTCCAGTCCTTCCGTCACACCGGCGCGAACCCAGCGCGGGAACGAGTCGGAACACGGATGACCAATCGTCGGCTTGAAACCGGACCGGACTTTGGCCAGACCTTCGTCTTCGCTGGCAAAGAATGAAAAGTCGGGCAGTTCACCGTATTTTTCCTGATATTTCTGGAAGAACGCCGGATCATCATAACCACCCCATGTGAAGTAGTTGATTTTGGCGGCGGCCTGGGCCTTCTTTGACATCAATGGCACCATGGTGGTCGTCAGACCAACCGCAGCGAGAGACATCGTAAACTCCCGACGGGTCATGTCACCGTTGACAATTTTGTTCTTGAAATCTTTTGCGTTAATTTTCATGGGTCTCCCCGTTTCATTTTGTTTATATGGAACGGTACCGACCCAACGGAAGGCACCTTCCTCGATCAAGAGCATCCTAACCCGGTTTTCACACCGGACTCCATAGCCTCAACAGGCTATACGGAAAAAAAGTTGGAATGGCGATTTAGCCCGTTTTGACGCGTCAACCACCAAACCCGCCTGCACAAACGAAAATGCCCGCCGTTTCCGGCGGGCACTGACGCAAAACAAGGCCGTCAGACAGACTAGCGGGAGTAATACTCGACCACCAGATTGGGCTCCATCTGAACCGGATAAGGTACGTCGGCCAGTTTCGGCACAGTGCCGAAGGTTCCCTGCATTTTCTTGTAATCCACGGTCATGTATTCCGGCACATCGCGTTCCGGTGATTCCATGGCTTCCAGAACAATGGGGATCAGGCGGGATTTTTCACGAACCTGGACCACGTCGCCTTCGCGAACACGGTAGGACGGGATGTTGACCCGTTTACCGTTCACCATGACATGGCCATGGTTGATGAACTGACGCGACGAAAACACGGTGGGCACGAATTTCAGACGGTACACCACAGCGTCGAGGCGGGTTTCAAGAATACCGATCAGGTTCTCCGACGTATCACCTTTGTGCCGCGAGGCCTCAGCGTAATACTTGCGGAACTGTTTTTCGGAAATATTGCCGTAGTAGCCCTTCAATTTCTGCTTGGCGCTCAACTGCAGGCCATAATCAGAAGGCTTCTTCGCGCGCCGCTGACCATGTTGGCCGGGGCCGTATTCACGAACATTGACGGGGCTTTTGGCGCGTCCCCAGAGGTTAACGCCGAGACGACGGTTAATCTTGTACTTGGATGCAATCCGCTTGCTCATGGCTCGCTAGATCCTTTTCACTCGTTGGTCCGGTTGTTATTGCGGCCGCATTATGGCTCTTCGTGTCCCGATTAGGCGGTTCCGGCGGAAGCCGGGCCGGGAAATCGTGCGAAAAATACGTTCGATTTCCACATTCTCGGGAATGGCGGCGGAGTATAGCCACGCGAATGGTCCCGTCAAGCGTTGTGACAGGCTTTCTTGCTGAGGTTTTCGGCAGGTTTCCGAGGCATTTGCAGTGTCGACTACGAGCAATCCAGTTCGGCATCCCAATAGAGGAAATCGCGCCAGCTTTCATGCAGGAAATTTGGCGGAAAACCCCGACCGTTTTCCTGCAGATCGTAGTTGCTGGGCTGTTGCGGTTTTCGGAACGGTCGTACACCGGCCTCGCCGGGCATGCGGTGGCCTTTCCGAAGGTTACAGGGGGCACAGGCCGCCACCACGTTTCCCCACACCGTTCGCCCGCCGCGGGCGCGCGGAATCACATGATCGAAGGTCAGATTTTCCGCCGCCAGCCGCGAGCCACAATACTGGCAGGCGAAACTGTCGCGCAGGAACACGTTAAACCGCGTAAACGCCGGTCGGCGTGACATGGGTACGTATTCTTTCAGCGCGATAACGCTGGGAATCTTCATCTCCATCGAGGGCGAATGCACCGCACGCTCGTATTCTGAAACCACATTGACACGGGCCATGAATACCGCCTTGATGGTGTCCTGCCAGGACCAGAGAGACAGAGGAAAGTAACTGAGCGGACGAAAGTCCGCGTTCAGCACCAGCGCCGGACAGCTTTCTGCCGACGCCGCGTTCATGGCTGACCTTCCCCAATATCCGTCATCTGCCCAAGCTCCCGTTCAGGGTCTGAAAATTAGTCGCTCAGGGACCATACAACATCTGGTGCGCATTTGCCAAACTTCCACAGTATGAAGATTTCGTGATATGGAAGTAGCAATAGAACTGACGAAATTCAGGGAGACGGGAAATGAAGATCGATGGAGGGTGTCACTCTGCCCGTGACTGGGCAAAGGATATCTCAGATCTGAAACCCGTTGCTTCACAGTAGATTCCGGTGATGAGTACACTTACCCGCTTCGCCCCCAGCCCGACCGGCTATCTGCATTTGGGCCATGCCTATTCGGCCCTGTTTGCGGCCCGGCATGGTGAGCGTTTCCTGCTGCGTATTGAAGATATCGACGCGGGCCGTTGCCGTCCTGAATTCGAAGCGGCCATTCTTGAAGACCTCGAATGGCTGGGCCTGACATGGCAACAACCCGTTCGGCGGCAATCGGAACATATGGCTGACTATGCCGCCGCCCTCGACGTGCTGAATGGTCTGGGTTTGCTGTATCCCTGTTTCTGCACGCGCTCGGACATCCGCCGGGAAATTGAGGCCGCAGGATACGCCCCCCATGACACACCGAGCGGGCCTGACGGGCCGCTCTATCCCGGCCTGTGTCGAAACCTTGATCCGTCTGAGCGCGCTGACCGCATAGCCGCTGGTGAAGCCTATGCGCTACGCCTGAATATAGTGGAGGCAACGACGCATTCCGGCCCTCTGAACTGGCAAGATCACGGCATGGGTGAACAGCTTGCCCGACCGGAAATCTTCGGTGACGTGGTGCTGGCCCGCAAGGACACGCCAACCAGCTACCATCTGGCGGTTACGGTGGATGATCACCTGCAAGGCGTCACCCTGGTGACACGTGGTGAAGACCTGTTCAACGCCAGTCATGTCCACCGCCTGTTACAGGCCTTGCTCGGCTTCGAGACACCTGAGTATCATCATCATGCTCTGCTAAGTGGCGCGGACGGCAAACGCTTCGCCAAACGGGACAAAGCCGCCACCTTGCGTGATCTTCGGGTGAGTGGCGCGACC
>JAJFIE010000324.1 GCA_021775275.1 Rhodospirillales bacterium
CCACATTGCGCGGTAACGGAATACCGACATCTATTCCAAACATGACCAGCATGCCGAAAATTCCGAGACACATGGCGACAACGCGTGCTGGTGTAATCGCTTCACCAAGCACAGCCCGCGCCAACAGCGTGCTCCAGACCGGTGTCACATAGTAAAGCAGCATGGCGCGAATAACCTCGGTATAGAGCATGCTGTTCGAGTAGAGAACAAGCGCAACAGCGGTGATAAAGCCGATGAGTTGAAGCCGCCATCCTCCTGCAATGAACTGTTTCCCTCGCCAGATCAACAAGGGGATAACCAAAGGCGCCGGTACGATATAGAAAAGCAGTGCCGCCCAGGCGCCATGGATGCCGTCGGCATCCGCCATACGAAGAGGAATCCAGAACAGCCCCCACATGGCGCCGGCGAATGCGCACGCCACCATGGCCTGTTTTTCTATGCGCGCCATGGGTGCCGGAGTGTCAGTCGGAGTCATCGGGGATTAATCAAGATGATGGATCGGTGAGGCCGGATTGGCCAGCGCATCAGACACCAGTCCCCGGTATTCTTCCGGATTAAAAACACGGCCGCAGACCATGCAATCAATCTTTTCGAATGTCTGATCTTCAGGGCTTACACGACCGCTGAAACGATTCTGACATTCCCCACATTGCGGGCAACGAACAGGCGGGATGTATTCACCGGGTTTGGCGGACCATTCCATATCATACCCCCTCGGGAATTTGTACTCTCGACCAGTTGCCTTGCGTATAGTGTATTAAGTCGGATTGAAAACAATTTCCAGATACTGAATACATCCTGAATTGCATTTCCTGCTTGCCACTTGCCATGCCACATCCGCTTCCGATAAACAGAGACACCATAACCAATAATCAGGGACTATGTGGTTAATGACTAATTTCACCGACAATAACACTGAATGGGTTTGCGGTATTTCCAGGAACAAGATCCAGCAAGGCTATCTGCTGGCGGGCTTTATGGCGGTATCGGGACTTGCCCTGATGTTCTACCTCAATGACGCATCCGAAGACGCCGCCCTTATCGGAATGATCAATCTTGGCTTTGCCGCCGTGGTATTTTACATGACCCGGCGCTCTATCACAAAATCCAGCCGGTTACTGGTAGTGAACAGTGACGGAGTCTGGTTCCGGGACTGGAAAGGCCCTGTTATTCCCTGGAAGCAGATTGCAAATGTCGAAATTAGCGGCACCCGTATCAAGGCATCCGTCCGCCTCACCCTGAAAGACCCGGAAGCCGTAATTACGCTGCTTGATGCGGCGGACCGAACGGCATTTGAAAAAAACCCGCTGATCAACATGCCCGTATTGAAAATTCCCAATGGAACGCTGGCGGTTTCGCTTGAACATATTCAGGAAAAACTGACTGAGTTCGCCCGACTGGCGCGCGCGGCCGCTTGACCATCAGCACATCTGTTCCCATCTGATATAAAACGCAAGACAACACTGTTTTCATCGTATTAGATGAGACTATATCTGTGGTATACCACAGATATTCTTTCGTCTGTTTAAATGCCAATCAGGGAATCGACACCATTATGCATGTAAACGGTAAACGCGTTCTGCTGTGTGATTGCGAAGGCACGATGACCATCGATGCAAAGGGTTTGGGAAAAACCTGCAACGCCGATGGTGATCTGATGATTAACACGCAGTTGTGCCGCAGCCAACTGGCTAACTTTGAACAGGCGCTATCCAGTGATGAACCCCTATTGGTATGCTGCACACAGGAAGCGCCGCTGTTTCTGGAGACCGCCGACGGACACGAAAACAGCCCGGAATTGCGTTTCACGAATATTCGCGAGCGCGCGGGATGGTCGAAGACGGGACGCGAAAAACCGAAAAAACTGACGCCCAAGCTGGCCGCACTGATCCACGAAGCGACACTGGATATTCCGGGCAGCACGTCGGTCAGCATGTCATCGGAGGGCGTCCTGTTGATCCTTGGATCGGATTCGAGGGCGATCGAGGCCGCGCACGAAGTATCCGACAGGCTGGATGTGACGGTGATCCTTACCGGCAAGGTGGGTGACATTGATCCGCCCGCGTTGATGGATGTACCGATTTTTCGTGGTGAGATCGCCAGTGCGCGGGGCCATTTGGGCGCCTTCGAGATCGACGTCCGTCACTTTTCTCCGGCAGCCCCGGCATCCACCAAAGCACTGAGGTTTGATGGAGCAGGCCAATCCGGTGCATCCGAATGTGACCTGATCCTTGATTTACGCGGTGGCGCACCGCTGTTTAATGCACCGGAAAAGCGGGACGGGTACTTTAACCCTGACCCCGACAACCCGGCATTGGTCATGAAGGCGCTGCTGGAACTCACCGACATGGTGGGTGAATTCGAAAAACCACGGTACGTGGACTACAATGCAAAGATCTGCGCCCACTCCCGCAACTCGATCATTGGGTGCTCGCGATGTGTCGACCTGTGCCCGGCAGGCGCCATTGTCTCTGCGCCTGCGGAAGATCGGGTCACAATCGATCCGTACATCTGTGGCGGTTGCGGCATCTGCGCCGGAGTTTGCCCGACGGGCGCCGCACGGTACACGTTGCCCGCCGGGGACGCACTGTTCCGACGCCTGCAAACCGTTCTGTCAACGTACTCAGGGGCCGGGGGAACAAAGCCCGTTTTGTTTGTTCATGATAGTGAATATGGCCAGAACGTTACCAGCACCCTCGCCCGCCATGGCGACGGATTGCCTGAAAATGTCCTGCCCTTCACCGTCAGCCAGACCACCCAGATCGGGCTGGATTTCCTGATGTCCGCCAGCGCGTTTGGCGCATCTGGTGTTGCGCTGATGGTAAATCCGCAAAAGACCGACGAAGCCGAAGGCTTGCAGAACGAAGTCGCCACCGCCCAAACCGTCATGGATGGACTGGGGTATAAGGGAAACCGTTTCCGCGTGCTTGATCAATCGGACCCGGACGCCATCGGCGCGGCATTGGCTGACCTGGCCCATGGAAAAACGGCGCCGGAACCGGCGACTGCGGGGAATTTCCTGGCCATGGGTCGCAAACGTGCGATCCTCAATCTGGCCCTTGCCCATTTGCATGATCATGCTCCCGCACCAGTGGATTTTGTCAACCTGCCCGCCGACGCACCGTTCGGTGTCGTCGCCGTCGATACCGCGGGATGTACACTCTGTATGTCATGTGTAGGCGCATGCCCCACGGGCGCCTTGAAAGACAATCCGGACAAACCGCAACTCTCGTTCACGGAAGATGCCTGCGTACAGTGCGGATTGTGCCGTAATACATGCCCGGAAAACGTCATCACGTTAATGCCCCGCCTGTCTTTCCTGACAGAGGCGCGGTCCCATCACATCATCAAGGAAGAAGAGCCGTTTGAGTGCATCCGCTGCGGCAAGGCGTTTGGTGCGCGGTCTTCTATCGAACGTATGGTGGAAAAGCTGAGCGGACACGCGATGTTTGCGGAGGGCAACCGGATCGACATGCTGCGTATGTGTGACGATTGCCGCGTTGTTTCCCAGATGGAGGAGAAGAACAACCCCATGGCGGCGGGTGAGCGACCGCAGACCCGCACCACGGATGATTATCTGCGGGAACGCGAGGAGTTACGCCAGCAGGCGAAACAAGACATGGCCAGAAAAGGGCTCGTTGACCCTGCCGACGACACTTGAGGGGTTTCAGTGAAGAGAAAGCCCCCACGCATTTTGGGGGCGACATTTACGCCCGGGCCGACTATGTTTTATATGTTCAGGGTATGATGTGAAAGCGACGTTAAATGGCGGAAATGATTGATCCTTTTGGACGAATGGTAACCTATCTGCGGGTTTCCGTGACGGACCGGTGCGATTTCCGGTGCGTCTATTGCATGGCCGAAGACATGACGTTTCTGCCGAAGAAAGATGTTCTGTCGCTGGAGGAACTGGACCGATTGTGTTCCGCCTTTATTCGCAAAGGCGTCAAGAAACTCCGGCTGACGGGTGGAGAGCCGCTGGTCCGCCGCGATATCATGACGCTGATCAAAAACCTTGGGCGTCATATAAAGACGGGCGACCTGGAAGAGCTGACACTGACCACCAATGGCAGTCAGCTTGACCGTTTTGCGACACAGTTGGTGGACCATGGCGTACGGCGGATCAACGTATCCCTCGATACGCTGGATGCTGATAATTTCCGGGAACTGACGCGACGCGGCGATTTTGATCAGGTCATCAGGGGACTTGATTCAGCGCGGGATGCCGGATTGCAGATCAAGATTAACATGGTGGCGTTGAAGGGCTTCAACGATCACGAATTCAGCAGCATGGTGCGCTGGTGCGGCGATCAGGGGTTTGATCTGACCATG
>JAJFIE010000325.1 GCA_021775275.1 Rhodospirillales bacterium
CTGAGCATCGAAATTCTTGGTGAGTTGCATAGCGCCGAAGTCCTTGGTGACCCGGCCTATGACCCGGAAAACGCAAACCTGCGGGTGTGATAATACTTACACCAAACACGGCATACCCTTGTTAATACTTTACGCACGATAGTCGGCGTAAGGTGGCCTAATAGCAGATCAAGGAGTTTTCCGTGGCCAGGACAGACGAAGAAGACCGTGAACTTCGCGAGCATGCCAACACACTCATCAAAATGTTCAATGCGCACTATATCGACTGGTCAATGAAACCGGACGAAGAGGCCGTTCAGACAATACAGGACAAGTTGTCATTTATCTGGAACACATACTTTTCCGGCGGTCGGATTGAATTGCCCGGCGACCGGGTAATACTGGAAGCCATGTCCAGAATTCCCCTGGCCGACTGGCCTGACTCCATCGCTCTCGAAGTCTATACGGAATTCACACAATTGATGGGCTGGCCCATTGTCACCTTGGGCAATGAGCGGCACATAAACAAGGAGAGCGGTTATCTTCGCCAATATGCTGCCGATAATACATCGCAATCGGGCGAAGATGGCATTCTCAAACACATATTTCAGGTAATCGGCGCCAACAATGAATGGTGCGTTGAGTTCGGCGCGTGGGACGGGCGGAACCACAGCAATACCTATACACTCGTCGCGGAGACCGGATGGCACGGTGTCCTCATTGAGGGGGTGGTTGAACGGTTTCACGAACTTGAGGCGACATATCGCGGTAATGACCGGGCCATCCTGATTAACAACTTTATCGGGTTTGACGAGAACCGGGATTCCATTGATTACATGCTGGGACATACCGAAATTCCGACAGACTTCGATCTCGTGATTATCGATATCGACGGCAATGACTGGCATGTATGGAATTCCATGCGCCGTTATCGACCTCGAATCGTCATCATTGAACACAACCCGTCCGTTCCCAACGATGTCGTCTTCATTCAGGAACGGAACCCGGATGTACAGCAGGGATGTTCTCTCAAGGCTCTTGTCATGCTGGGAAAATCAAAGGGCTACGAACTCATCTGCACGACAAATTACAATGCGATCTTTGTCGTTGAGGAAGAGTACGAGGAGTTCGAAATCGCCGACAATTCCATCGAAGCCATGCATGTGCCAATGATGGATGGCCGTATATTCCATTGTTATGACACATCGATTTATTGTGTCGGTATGCCGAACCTGATTTGGGACTGGAGCCATAAGGGAAACGATTGGGCAAGCGCAATGCCTGAAGATTTCACCGTGTATGAACGCTGACGTTTACCACCCTTCGCTTGTGGGAAGCCCCGGTTGAATTATTCAACCGGGGCTTCTTTTCAGGGAGTGTTTTCTTGGTAACAAAACAAGGTCAGATGTTACTCTTGCCCATCTGTTCGGCAATGTAATCCGCTTGCCGGATAGCAAGCGTAACAATTGTCAGCGTCGGATTTTCCGATGCCCCTGTTGTAAAGACACTGCCATCTGATACAAACAGGTTATCAATGTCGTGGCTCTGGCCCCACTTGTTGACAACACCGTCACTGGCCTTCGCGCTCATCCTGTTGGTGCCCAGATTGTGGGTCGATGGATAGGGCGGTGTTTCAATGGTCTTGGTCGCACCGGCAGCCTCATAGACTGCACTCCCTTGTTTGAACGCATGATTACGCATGGCCATATCATTGTCATGGTCGTCGAAGTGGACATTGGGCGCCGGCAATCCGTATTGGTCCTTCACATCAGAATTCAGGGTAATACGATTTGACTCACGCGGCATATCCTCACCAACCAGCCACATTCCCGCCATATGGTTATATTCGTCCATGTCTGCGGCAAATTCGCTGCCCCATGCGCCGGGATTCAGGAAAGCGGCCATGAATGGCACGCCCAGTGAAAGAGTTTCCATTTCATACCCACCGACAAAACCACGAGACGTATCATGACGTGATTCATCGGTGATGATTCCGGCCATGGTGGTCCCCCGGTGCATATTCACCGGCTTATCGAAGGTCGCGTACACCGACCCTGTCATATGACGCATATAGTTCCGTCCGACCTGCCCCGAAGAATTGCCCAAGCCATCGGAGAACATATTGCTGGCCGAATTCAACAACAGGCGCGGGCTTTCGATTGAGTTCCCCGCCACACAGACGACACGCGCTTTCTGTATATGCTGAGCGCCATTTTTATCCGCATAGAGGACGCCACTGACTTTGCCGTTCTTGTCATGTTCAACCTTCAGAACATGAGCCTCGGGCCGCAGTTCGTAATTCCCGGTGGCCTCCGCCTTGGGCACTTCCGTATAGAGTGTCGACCACTTGGCGCCCGTGCGACAGCCCTGGAAACAAAACCCAAGTTGCAGACAGGACGCGCGCCCGTCACGCGCCTCGGAATTGATCGCCATACGACCACTATGGACATTCTTGTAGCCAAGACGCTTCGCCCCGGCTTCCATAACCTTGAAATTATTATTACCGGGAAGCCCGGGAATGCCGTTGGTCCGGGTCACACCCATCTTGTCCTCAGCCTTGTCGTAATAGGGCTCGAGGTCCTTCAGGGTGAGCGGCCAGTCCATCAGGTTAGCGCCATCAACGGCTCCATAGTTGGACAGCGCCGCGAACTCATGCTCCTGGATACGCAGGCTCGCGCCCGCCCAGTGCAGGGTCGAGCCACCCACGGTCTTGCAGATCCACGCCGGTAAACCTGAAAAATCCTTTGCAACCCGCCAATCTCCTGACGTTGTGCGTGCATCCAGCCATGCCGTTTTACCGAACATGGTCCATTCATCATTTACAAAATCGCTCTGCCAATCGAGCCGTTTGCCGGCTTCCAGACAGACAACCTTGACGCCCTTTTGCGCCAGTTCGTTGCCAAGCGTTCCGCCACCTGCGCCGGAGCCGATTACAACGACGACACTGTCATCACTTAAATCAAATTTCGCCATCTCATTCTCTCCCTAGTTCTGCCGCAGCCAGCCAATGTCGTCGAAGCCCCGGTCCAGATAACCACCGTCATCGAACGAAGGGCCCTCGTAGCCGAAATGCCGCCAAACCAATGGGTTGTTGTAGAGCGAGACCACGATATCGCCACGAACAGCACCAAAAAAAGCCGTGCCGTCCATGGCCTTAATGGCTTCCAACTGATTGCCATCGCTGAGATCAACGAAGGCCATGCTGAAATGTCCGTCCAGCGTCTTGACGCCCTCTTTAAGCGTACTGCTGACGCCTTTGTCAGCCGCAGCCTTGCCGTCAAGAGACTCAACGCACACGGCATAATAAAGATCGCCCAGGCCGTCATGAGGATAAAACTGCCGACAAGCTGCCAGCAATGTCGCCGCCTCATGCTTCGTCAACTCGACCGTACTAAGCGTCCAGGTCTGAGCTTTAAGCCCTGCACCACTGGTGACCAGCGCCAGGGCGGCTGTCGCCGTCAAGGTGCCGGATTGGAGAAATTTTCTCCGGGTTATAGTGGGTTTTTTCATATCGCCTCCCTTTCGTGGATTCGTTGATGAGGGGATTAACGGTAGCGTCCGTGACGCTCCAATACCTCGATCTTGTAACCGTCCGGATCTTGCATGAAGAAAAAGCGGGCCATCAGCGAACCATCGCGAAAAAATTCCTTGATATCGCCAGTTTCAATTCCCAGACCGGTGATGCGTTCGCGCTCCGTGGAAGCGTCTTCGACGCAGACCGCCACATGTCCGTATCCGTCTCCGTGGGTATAGGGCTCGGACTGTTCCTGATTGTGGGTGAGTTCGATCTCGAAATCGGCTTCGTCATTTCGCATATAGGTGAGAGAAAATCCGTCGAAATCAAAATGATCAGCGACGTTCAATCTAAGTGCTTTTTCATAAAATTCACGCGAACGGTCGATATCGAACACACGAATCATCGTGTGGATAGCTTTCGCCATCAACGCCTCCCAGCATTTGTTTTTCTTATCCTATTGCCCATAATTCTAACATCAGGAAAGGCAACAAAGGTGGTAGCTGGATACTACGCCAACCCAAGAGGCAACAATTACTCTGCGGCAGCCATTTCAGCTGTTGCACTGGCAATCACGTGTTTCGGTTGCTCAAGATATAGCGTGCAGGCGCACCGCAGAAGCGATGCAAAATTGGAAACTTCGCCGTGAAGCTCTATGGCCTCTTCATAGATTTTTGACAGAAACTGCGGTGTTGTCATTCCCTGTTCTGCGGAAATGATATCCAACAGTTCCCAAAAGCGTGCTTCCAATCGAACGCTCGTTGCATAACCATCCAGACGCACCGAACGCGTCACATGAGTGTAGTTTGCCGGATCCTGCCCGGCGAAAATTTGACACATTGTCCACCTCCCTTGCGCTGGATCATTATCTTTGGGGATCAATCCTGATGCCCGACCACAATAGAATGACACCAAATGATGGGAAGTGGCAAAAAAAGTGCCCGGCAACGTTAGCCGGGCACCGATTTCTCAGAACGCTGACAGACCGTCAGCCGTTCCAGTAGCCATCCTTCTTCAGGCTTTCCTGTGTTTCCACGATGCCGTCACGCAGGGTATCGACCATGAAGTCGATCTGGCCCTTGTCCAGAATCAGGGGCGGCGACATGACATTCAGATGGGCGATGGGGCGGACCAGAACGCCGCGTTTCTCGCATGCCGCAGCGATACGGTCGCCCACATGGGCCTCTGGCGGCAACAGTTCCTTGGTTTCCTTGTTGGCGACATTTTCCACGCACATCATGAAACTCATGCCGCGCACGTCACCCACGATGGGCAAGTCCATAAGCGACGCGAGACGCTGCTCCAGATAAGGCCCCAATTCGCGCACATGGCCGCAGATATCCTCGCGTTCGATAATTTCAATATTCTTGAGACCCGCCGCACAACACACTGGATGACCGGAGTAGGTGAAGCCATGGGTGAACATACCGCCTTCGCACTGCGGCTTGCTGATAACGTCGTAGATGCCGTCAGACAGGATGGTCGCTGAAAGCGGCGCATAAGCCGACGTCAGGCCCTTGGCCGACGTAATGATGTCCGGCACCATACCAAAAACATCCTCGGACGCGAAAAAATGACCGAGCCGCCCGAAAGCCGTGACCACTTCGTCCGCGACATAAAGCATGCCGTACTTGCGGCACACCTCCAGCATCCGGATGTGATAACCGTCCGGTGCGACGACCACGCCACCTGCGCCCATGACCGGCTCGGCGAAAAACGCCGCCACATTGTCGGGGCCAAGCGCCAGAATTTTATCCTCGAATTCCTTGACCAGATGCTCCAGGAAATCGGCCTCCGACATGCCATCCGGGCGACGATAGGGATTGGGGTTGGAAATCCGGTAGATCAGGTCGGGCGCCAGATCAAAACCCTGGTGATCAAACTCAACACCGGTCAGGGACATCGCCATGTAGGTGCTGCCATGATAACCATCGTGACGGGTGATGATCTTTTTCTTCGTGGTCTTGCCCAACTGGTTGAAATAGAAATGAATGATCCGCACGGCGGTATCATTGGCCATGGAGCCACCAGTGCCAAAGAACACATGGTTCAGGTCGCCGGGAGCCAGTTCGGCAAGCTTGGCGGCCAGTTCCGCCGCCGGGATGGAGGTGTGCGGACCGAACGAGGAATAATAGGTCATCCGCCGGGCCTGATCGGCCATGGCCTGTGCTATTTCATCACGTCCGTAACCCACGTTTACGCACCACAGGCCGCCAATGCCGTCCAGATATTTGTTGCCATCGGAATCGTAGACGTAGCTGCCTTCGGATTCAGCGACGACCAGTGAATCGGTTTCGTCGAACGTACCGAAGTCCGTCCACGGGTGAATGTGGTGATCCTTGTCCTTCTGGCGGATATCTGCGGTGTCATAATTAAAATTGCGCGCCGTTGTCACGATCTTCCTCCACTTGCAAATTCCCTGGTCCATTGCCGACATTCATGTCGATCATCACAACCAGGATAAATTATTGATGTCGAACCTGGTGGGAGCATCCCTGAAAATGCCCCATGCCGTCCATACCACTCAATGGGTAGCGTCACTGATCCGGTGGAGAGGAAGTCATTCCGGCCTGACCACGTTCTGTTCGATATATGCCAGCAAGGCCGCAAGTGCGTCGGCAAAACTATCATACAATTGATCGATGGCCTCTTCCGAGACCTCAGCCTTGAACCCGGCATCGAGCGCGACCGCTGCCGCAAACACCTGTTCCGCACCCAAAGAACCCGAGATACCCTTTACAGTATGTGCGATAGTCTGGGCTTCCGCCCGTTCGCCTGCATCAAGGTGATTGCGAATTGTCACCGCCGCCCCGTCGTAGCGGTCTTTGAAATCGCATAACAGTTCTTCGAGAAAATCCTTTGAAAGACGGCTAATGGAGCTGGCCTTTTCCAGATTGATGACAGGAAGCTCCGACACATCCACCGCTTTGTCAGCATCGGCGACACTGTCCATCACCGGGGCTTCTTTTGGCTTTTCGTCTTGCGGCCTGACACCGGCGATCCAGGCATTCA
>JAJFIE010000326.1 GCA_021775275.1 Rhodospirillales bacterium
GCCCGGGCATGCCATGCCCGCGATATCAAGACCGTCGCCGTCACGGCGGGCTATATCTGTCCCGAGCCACGGGCGGAATTCTTCGCCCACATCGATGCGGCCAATGTGGACCTGAAATGCTTTACCGAGGGTTTTTATCAGAAACTCTGTACCGGGCATCTGGAACCGGTGCTGGATACGTTGAAGTATCTTAAACATGAGACCGATGTGTGGTTCGAAATCACCACCCTGTTGATCCCGGACGAAAACGATTCGGATGACGAGCTGGACGCCATGACGTCATGGATTGCAGAAAACCTGGGCGTGGATGTTCCGCTGCATTTTTCCGCCTTTCACCCTGACTGGAAGATGATGGACAAACCCGATACGCCGCCCGCTACATTGGACCGGGCGCGGAACATCGCCATCCGTAACGGGCTGCATTACGTCTATCTGGGGAATATTCACGACAAGTCCGGCAGTTCCACCTACTGCCCGTCCTGTGGCGAGCGCCTGATCGGGCGCGACTGGTATGAGTTGTCTGACTGGCGCATCCGCATGGGCGGAAACAGGGAAGGGCGTTGTGAGAAGTGCGGCGAGCCGGTCTCCGGCGTATTCGATGGCCCGCCCGGCGACTGGGGACGCAAGCGCGTGCCGATCCAGTTCAAACAACAGGCGTGACGTTATCCCTGATTATTTGGCGCGCGTACCCTCAAGAAAAATGGAAATCGCCTGATCAAGGGCGCGTTGGCGGGCTTCATCAGACGCGGGGGTGCCGACACCGAACAATTCGGGCATGCAGTGGGGCCATTTGATCATGCCGATGAACTGCATGGCGGCGGTGGCGGCATCATCGATCCGGAGCACGCCGCGTTTGACCTGTTCGCTCAGGTAAGCGGTCAGCAGTTGTTTGGCCGGTTCCGGACCATAGCTCCAGAACGCCTCGCCCAGTTCGGGGAACTGGATACTTTCGGCCAGCACGACGCGAAAAATATCCCGTTCTTCGGGCGCCTGCACAAGGCCAACCATGTTACTGGCGAATTCCCGGAGCGCCTGTTCCGGTGGGGTGTCCGACACCAAAATGCTGGGGTGGGTGCACCCGGTTTCGCTGCACAGGCCGACCATCACCGCACCAAACAAGGATTCCTTGTTGTCGAAATGGCTATAGACCGTACGCTTGGATACGCCGGCCTCGGCGGCGAGCGCGTCCATGGACGTGGTGCCATAGCCGCCTTCAAGAAACAGTTTCTTGGCGGCCTCGACAATCAGGTCGCGTTTCGATGGCGTGCAGGCGGTTATTTCGTTCATGCGGTTGATATCTTTATCTGTTTCGGCACGAGGAAGATGTCAAAAAAACTCTGTTGACAAAGGTAAACTACACGGTTCAGTATACACGAACTACACTGTGTAGTATACACAAGTTTCCTCTCGCTCACAGTACTCTTTTCTAGCCGGGCGATCCACAGATTTCCGCATTTTCGAGGCGTCGATATCATGATTAAAGGCAATGCCAACACAAATAACTCAAAAGGGTTTATCGGTCTGAACGAAGACACTATTGTCAGCTTCGCGCGCGGCGTGGTGCGCTGGCGCTGGGCGGTGATGGCGCTGACCCTGTTGATTACCTTCGCGGCAGCCAGCGGGGCCAGATACATCGGCTTTGCCTCGGACTACCGGGTGTTTTTCAGCGACGAGAACGTGCAGCTCGAAGCCTTCGAAAGCATGCAGCGGGTCTACACCAAGGACGACAACATCAGTTTCGTCATCAAACCGGTGTCGGGCGATGTTTTCACGCCCGGGATGCTTACCGCGATTCGCGAAATTACGGCTGCTGCCTGGAAGACACCGTTTTCAACTCGTGTGGACAGCATCACCAATTTTCAGCATAGCTATGCCGAGGGTGATGATCTGACGGTTCGTGATCTGGTGGAAAAAAGCGATCCGCTGACGCCAGATTCCATCGACAGCATTCGTGGCGTGGCCATGTCGGAGCCGTTGCTAATCGACCGGATGATTTCGCCCGATGGAACAACCGCCAACGTCAACATCACCTTCAACCTGCCGCAAAAAAGCGAAACCGAAATCCCGTCCGTCATGATCTTCGTCCGGGACCTAGCGGCGAAATTCGAAGCTGAGAATCCGGGGTCGCGGGTTGCGATCACCGGACTGGTTGCACTCAATTCAGCCTTTTTCGAAGCCAGCATCAAGGATATGGGCACGCTGATTCCGATCATGTATGGCGTGCTGTTGATCAGCATGGCGCTGTTCATGCGCTCGTTCACCGGCACCCTGAGCACCATGGTGGTGATTGGCATCTCGGCCATGACCGCCATGGGATTGGCGGGCTGGTTCGGCATTCGCCTGACGCCGCCGTCCGCTGTGGCGCCGACCGTCATCCTGACCATCGCCATCGCCGATTCCATTCATATTCTGGTGAGTATGTTCAAGGCCATGCGACAGGGAATGAGCAAGTATGACGCCATTGTCGAAAGCCTGCGTATCAATTTCGGTCCGGTATTCCTGACCAGTCTGACCACGGTAATCGGGTTCCTGAGTCTCAATTTCAGCGATTCGCCCCCGTTCGGTGATCTCGGCAACATCACGGCCATGGGCGTGACGGCGGCCTGGGCTTATTCAATTTTCTTTCTGCCCGCATTCATGGCGGTCCTGCCCGTTCGGGTCAAAGTGGATGCAGATAAAAGCGCGCTTAAAGCGCGTTCGTCCCTCATGGATCATCTGGCCGAATTTGTCATCAGGCGGCGCAAGGTCGTGTTGATCAGCACGTGCCTTGTTGTCGCCGGGCTCGGCGTCCTGATCCCGCGGATTGATCTCAACGACCAGTTCGTGCAGTACTTCGCCGAGAGCGTACCATTCCGCGCCGATACGGATTTCGCCACGGAAAATCTCTCGGGCATTTATCAACTACAGTGGTCTCTGCCTGCCGTTGGGCCGGGCGGCATCAGCGAGCCGGAATATTTAAGCCAGATTGAAGCCTTCGATGGTTGGCTGCGTGCCCAGCCGGGTGTCGTCCATGTGAGTACCCTGACGGATACCTTCAAAAGGCTGAACAAGAACATGCACGCCGACGATCCGGATTGGTACCGACTGCCGGACGAGCGAAATCTGGCTGCCCAGTATCTGTTGTTGTTCGAAATGTCGCTGCCTTATGGCCTTGATCTCAATAACCAGATCAATGTGGACAAGTCCGCCATGCGGGTAATCACCACCACCGACAACATGACCACCAACGAACTGCGCGCACTGGATGACAGAGCCGCCGAGTGGCTGGCCGGCAGTCTCACCGGTGGCAGCGTTCACGCCTCCGGGCCGATCATGATGTTCTCCTACATCACGCTCAACAATGCTATTTCCATGCTGAAAGGCACCACGGTGGCGCTCGTTCTCATTTCATTGTGTCTGGCGATTGCGTTGCGGAGCATGAAACTGGGCCTGATTTCTCTGGTGCCCAATCTGGTGCCTGCGGTGATGACTTTTGGTATCTGGTCAATTTTTGTCGGCACGGTTGATGTATCATCGTCCATCGTTACGGCCACCAGCCTGGGCATCATTGTCGATGCGACGGTGCACTTCCTGAGCAAGTACCAACGGGCAATCCGCGAGAAGAACCTGGGCGCCGAAGACGCTGTGCGTTATGCCTTTTCCACCGTGGGCGTCGCCCTCATGGTGACGGCGTTTGTACTCATCGCCGGTTTCGCGGTGCTCACCTTCTCAACCTTCCGGTTGAACGAAAATATGGGTCAGTTGACGGCGGTCGCTATCGCGGCTGCACTGATCGCTGACTTCCTGCTGCTGCCCGCCCTGCTTCTGACCCTTGATCGGAACAAGAAGAGGCAGATGAGTGCTGACCAACAAATCGACGAGCAACAGTTGTCGATCCAATCTGCGGAGTAAGACCATGACCAAACGATTTTCCAAATTCACCCAATCGACGTTCATTGCAATGCTCAGTGCTGTGGTGCTCTTTACAGTTCCGGCATTGGCGGAAACACCGGAAGAAAAAGGCCGTGCCATCGCCGTTGAAATGGACCGGCGTGATCTGGGCTGGAATGACAGTGTAACAAAACTGACCATGGTTTTGTCCAATGCCCAGGGTGAAACCAGTACCCGCGAGTTGCGTCTGGAATCCCTTGAGGTCAGCGAAAAAGGTTCCGGCGATAAAAGCCTGACCATTTTCGACCGTCCGCGCGACGTGGAAGGTACGGCCTTTCTGTCGCACACCAAGATTTCCGAGGCAGATGATCAGTGGCTGTACCTGCCTGCGCTGAAACGGGTGAAGCGGATTTCATCGGCCAACAAATCCGGCCCCTTCATGGGCAGCGAATTTGCCTATGAAGATCTGCTCAGCCAGGAGGTCGAAAAGTATGCCTACAAATGGCTGCGTGACGAACCCTGTGGCGAGAACGAGTGCTTCGTCTTCGAGCGCTATCCCTTGTATGAAAATTCCGGTTATACCCGCCAGATCGTGTGGACGGACAAGGCTGAGTACCGACCGATGAAGATCGAGTTTTATGATCGTAAGGAATCGCTGCTCAAGACACTGGTCTATAATGATTATAACCAGTACCTGAACCAGTACTGGCGCGGCCTGAGTCTGGTTATGGAAAATCACCAGACCGGGAAAGGCACCATTTTGACGTTCGAGCCCTACCAGTTTCAGGTCGGCCTGAACGAAAAGGATTTTACATCAAACCGATTGAAACGGGCGCGTTAAAGCTTTGCCGACGTCAATCCGATCATC
>JAJFIE010000327.1 GCA_021775275.1 Rhodospirillales bacterium
ACAATGGGTCATCGGGAATCTGGGACCGGAAGCCCGCGTTCGCGACGCCGTCAGCGATGCCGTGGAAACGATAAGGCGCCTGCCCCGGGTCGTGGAGCGGCTGGAAGAAGGGGCCACGATGATTGCCGAGGGCCGCCTGAAGCTTGATCCAGAAACCGTGCGGGCGCTGCGCGGCGACGACGGGTCATCCAACAACCGCATGATCTGGGTGTGTGTCGCCCTTGCTATTGCCTTTGCAGCGTTTGTCGCCCTGACCTGAGCCCTGTCACGGAACGGATACAATCTAATCCTTGCGGCGGCTGGTTCGCCACATTAGTGTAATAACACAAAATTTTCGTTAAATTGAACTGTTCCACAACGCGCACGATTACGCACGCAGGAACGCCAAAAAATTGCCCGGGTCAATGTCAGAAACCAAACGCGTCCTATTGATTGTTTCAGGCGGTATCGCCGCCTACAAATCCCTCGAACTGGTGCGCGGATTGCGCAAGCAGGGAACCGGGGTGCGGGCGATCCTGACCAATGCAGGTGCGCAATTTGTCACGCCCATGTCACTGGCGTCGCTTAGCGGCGACACAGTCTATGATGACCTGTTTTCCCTGACGGAGGAAAGCGGCATGGGACATATTCAGCTTTCCAGGGATGCAGATTTACTCGTGGTCGCACCAGCCAGCGCCGACATCATGGCCAAAATGGCCCATGGGCTGGCGAACGATCTGGCGACGACAGCTCTGCTGGCCACTGACAAACCAATACTGATCGCGCCCGCCATGAATGTCCGCATGTGGGAGCATCCTGCCACACAGGCAAACCTGGGCGTCCTTACATCCCGCGGTGTGCTTGCCGTTGGCCCGGAAGAGGGCGACCTGGCGTGTGGCGAGTTCGGCATGGGCCGCATGGCCGAACCCGAAACCATTGTGGCGGCCATCAACGGTTTTTTTTTAAACGGTGAGCGGTTGAACGGCCGTCATGCGCTGGTCACCAGCGGCCCCACCCATGAAGCCATTGACCCCGTGCGCTATATCGCCAATCGATCCTCGGGCAAGCAGGGCCACGCCATCGCCACGGCGCTGGCCGCGCTCGGCGCCAGGACAACGCTGGTATCAGGACCAACCAGCCTGCCGGACCCGCCGGGGGTTTCGGTGGTGAGGGTTCAATCCGCCCGCGACATGCTGGACGCCTGTGAAGCCGCCCTGCCGGCAGATATCGCCGTCTGCGCCGCCGCCGTGGCTGATTGGCGAAGCGCTGGCGAAGCGCCGGAGAAAATGAAGAAAACTGCCGGAGAAGCGCTGGCTCCGCTTGCCCTGGAAGAGAATCCCGATATTCTGCGCACACTCGGAGCTGCCGGAAACCGCCGTCCGGGCCTGTTGATCGGATTTGCGGCAGAGACGGAAAACGTCATCGAGAACGCCACCAAAAAGCGGATTTCAAAGGGTTGCGACTGGATTCTCGCCAATGACGTCTCACAGGCCACGGGAACCTTCGGTGGCGACGAAAACACCATTCATCTGGTTGATCAAGCCGGCGTCGAGAACTGGCCTCGCCTGAGCAAATCCGCCGTGGCGGATCGTCTGGCCGACCGAATTGCCGATACACTGGAGGCAACCGCATGAGCGCCGTTGCCGTTGCGGTTCAGCGGCTGCCTCATGGGGTTGGCCTTGCCCTGCCCGCCTATGCCACAGCGGATGCGGCAGGTGCGGATTTACTGGCGGCGGTAGAACAACCCGTCACCCTGGCGCCCGGCGCCTATCAGATAATTCCCACCGGCATTGCCATGGCCTTGCCGCAAGGCTTTGAGGCGCAGGTGCGGCCGCGGTCCGGGTTAGCGGCAAAACACGGCGTTACGGTGCTGAACAGTCCCGGCACCATCGATGCGGACTACCGGGGCGAGGTGGGCGTTATCCTGATCAATCATGGATCGGATGACTTTGTCATTGATCGCGGAATGCGTATTGCCCAATTGGTAATCGCGCCGGTCAACGTCGCCCAGTGGCGGGAAACTTCATCGCTGGATGACTCTCACCGGGGCAGCGGCGGATTTGGTTCTACAGGGACCCGGGGATAACCAAGGATAAACGGAGCAAACGGCTTGTTCAGACTATCAAAGAAAATGTTATACGCCATCGAGGCGGTCCTCGACATCGCCTACCACGCCGGTAGCGCGCCTGTGCAAAGTCAGGAGATCACCCGTCGGCAAGGTATTCCCAAGCGTTATCTGGAACAGGCGCTACAACATCTGGTGCGCAGCGAGATCCTCATCGGTGTGCGCGGCCCCCGCGGCGGATACCGGCTGGCGCGCGAACGGAGACGCATAACCGTCGGCGATATTGTCAGCGTCGTCCGCGATATGGAAAGCGCCGAACAGAAAGAGGCGGAAGTCTGTGAGTCCCAGTTAGGCCAGCAGGTTGTCAGGCCGCTGCTGAACGATCTTCAGGATAACCTGATGGAACACCTGAACGGCACAACCATTGATGATTTGTGCAACCGTGCCCTCAAAGCCGACGTCGACAGTGAAGGCCGACAAAGTCTGGATTTCACGATTTGATTTGAAAAAGACAACTGAACGCCGGTCGTCCGGCATACATACAGGAGATAATCAGATGACAATACCTGCCGCGCCACGGGGCAAAATCTACGATTCCATCCTCGATACCATCGGCGGAACGCCGCTGGTGCGCCTTGATCGTCTGGCTGAGGACACCGGCTGCCAAGCCACGTTGCTGGGCAAATGCGAATTCTTCAACCCGCTGGCCTCGGTCAAGGACCGTATCGGGTTCGCCATGATTGACGCGGCGGACCGGGCAGGCAGCCTGAGTGCAGACTCGGTTCTGGTTGAGCCCACATCGGGCAATACGGGTATTGCCCTTGCCTTCGTCTGTGCGGCCAGGGGCCTGAAACTGATCCTGACCATGCCGGA
>JAJFIE010000328.1 GCA_021775275.1 Rhodospirillales bacterium
ATCACAGTGTCTTCCGGGAAGGTTACACCGACAAGTCCCAACACATGATCTCCTCGTATCATACCGGATTAACCAGAGAGATCTACACCATATGGCTTCCCGCCGCTGGCAGAACTTCTGCCCTTTTAATCCAACCTCACGTTTCAGGCAAAATTATGGCGCTGGCAGGCTGATATTCATCAGCCCACGCAGCGCCATAAAAACCTCGTGGAACCGGTTTAGCTACCCGCGCTACCAACCACCGTAACGGAACGACGATTCTGCGACCAGGCTGCTTCGTTGGAACCCAACGCAACCGGACGTTCCTCACCATAAGAAACGGTGCGGACCCGCGCGGGCGATGCACCCAGAGCAACCAGATAGTCTTTCGCAGCGTTCGCACGCCGTTCGCCCAGACCCAGGTTGTATTCCCGCGTTCCGCGTTCATCAGCGTGACCTTCAACGGTGACGGAAACGGTCGGATACTTGGCAAGCCAGGCAGCCTGTTTCTCCAACGTTGCCCGCGCAACCTCATCCAGATCAAAGCGGTCAAATGCGAAGAAAACACGGTCCCCGACATTCACCACCAGATCTTCCTGAGAACCTGGATAAGCGGACATCGTGGACGTCGATGCGGAAGAAGAACTGGTTGTTGAGGCGCTGCTAGTTGTTGATGCACCAGCGCTAGAAGCTGACATAGTGTCCTCTGGCGCGGTTTCACAAGCGGCAACCAATGTTACGGCAACCAAAACGCCCAAGATATTGAATCGCATTATTTTCCCCCTCAATTAGGAGTGATTTGAAAAACGGAGACCTCTACGTGAAAAACCGAAAAAACCAGCAAACACACAGATGCCTTAATTACGTTACTTACTGGCTAAACTGACTGATTCCAAGCACTTTTTTACGAATTCGCTCTACCTGTGATGATGATCACAGGACTGTTACCGTCATTGATTCCGTCCGATCAGGGGATAATAGGCGACCACGCGGGGTCTGATGCGTCACACAGGGTCGGCACTTCGCGTTCGTTAGCACCCGTCAGGTCAATGCTGAACAACCGTGAACGGCCACCGGTTCCGTCCTCATTCGTCCTGTTTTTGCGAAAAAACATCAAAACACGGCCATTGGGCGCCCACGTCGGCGCTTCAATCTTGAAGTCCTCGGCCAACAACCGCTCACCGGAGCCATCAGGCCGCATAACACCGATAAAGAACCGTCCGCCCTGTAATTTGGTAAAGGCGATCAAATCCCCCCGCGGGGACCACACGGGAGTAGCGTACCGGCCTTTTCCATGACTGATTCGCCGAACATTTCCACCGCTCGAATCCATTACATATAGTTGCTGGCTTCCACCCCGATCCGAGTTGAAGGCGATGAATCGCCCATCTGGCGAAAAACTGGGGGACGTATCGATTCCCGAATGGCGGGTCAGGCGACGCACGTCCCGGGTGCGGAGATCGAGGGTATAGATATCTGAGTTACCATTCTTGGCCATACTCATGGTGATGGTTTTTCCGTCGTGCGAAAACCGTGGCGCAAAGGTCATTCCGGGAAAATCACCGACGACTTCCTGATGTCCGCTGTCGATATTGAAGATGTACACCCGCGGCACATTGCCGTGGTAGGACATGTACGTGATTTCCTGCAATGTGGGCGAAAATCGGGGCGTCAGAACCAGACTGGAACCGTCAGTCAGATAGCGTCTGTTCTCGCCGTCCTGATCCATGATCGCAAGGCGCTTGCCAAACGGATTCAGGCTTGATGTCCCCTTGCAGGCGCCGGTTTCACTTTGCTGGGCGATAAACACGATCCGGGTATCGAAATATCCCTCCTCGCCCGTCAATCGCTTGTAAATGGCGTCAGCGATAATGTGCGCCACACGCCGCCAGTTCTCGGGCACCGTGAAGTATGCCAGCCCAACCATCTGTTGCTCGGCATAGACATCCCATAATCTGAACTCGATCCGCAGGCGGCCATCGGCCACGATCTCGGTCCGTCCCTGTACCAGCGCCTGGGCGTTGATGACCCGCCAGTCGCCAAACCGTGGCAACGTGCTCAGGGATTCCGCAGTCTGAATAAACGCCCGGGAATCGATCGGACGAAACAACCCGGATCGTTCCAGATCGGCTGAAACCACATCCGCAATGTTGCGACCATAGTTGCTCTCATCGTCTGTCGCGCCATTGAATGACGTCACGGCAATGGGAAGCGCCTCGACAGTACCGCGCGTGATATCGATTTTGAGTTCGGCACGCGCATCGGATGAGGCAGCGGCAACAAAACAGATGACCAGGAGGAAACCCGCCATCCATCTACATGCTCTGGCGATATACTGTTCAGTTGTCTGATTAAATAATTGGCCCATCTTCAAAGCATATCCTGGGGGTTAAAGTTCAGTGTCATTGTTCGCCACTGTTCATATTGATCTAACGGCAATGGCAGTGGCTGGCAACGGGGATTCTTTGTCGCACGCAGCGCGCTTTCCGCCGCCGCGCGATAAAACGTGTCAGTCATGGTCCGTTCCATGTCAACGATCAGCGAGTTCCGCACGGTGGCGTCCGGGTTCATATCCACGCGAATGGAGATGATCAGTTCGTCGGCGTCTTTCGCCCCGGCCGGAACAATCCAGCACCGCCGCAACTGCGCCGCAACGGCTTCGCGAACGCTGATGGAAATGGGTTTCGACGTATCCGCAGACTTTGTCGATTTCACCTGCAAGGCCTGTGCGATCTGTTCTTCAAAGCTCGGTTTCTTGTCTTCCTGCTTCTCCGGCTCATCCTTCGATGCATCTTTCTCTGCCACAGGTTCCTGTTTTTTCAGCTCCTCCAACGTTTTCAGAACCGATGCAAATGGATCAGGCGGCTTCGGCTTTTTCTTGGGTTTTGCACCCGCCAGAACCTGGGAAGGTTGCGGTGGTGGCGCCGGCTTCGGTTCCGGCTTCGGTGCTGGCTCCGGCTCGGGTTCGGCCTTTACCTCAGGCTCGGGCTCCGGTTCAGGCTCCGGTGGCAGCGCGGCAATTTCAGGTGCTGGCTCCGCAGGTGGTGATGGCGCGTGTTCCGGCTCAGGTGCTTTTACCGCAAGTTCCGGCGCCGGTGGCGGCGGTACCGGCTCGGGTTCAGGCTCGGGTTCAGGTTCGACAATTTTCTCAGGCTCCGGTTCCTCTTCCGGTTCCGGCATGGCCCGGGGTGCATTGGTCTCTTCGGCAATGGTGACCATTTCAACCACGATGATTTCTTCCGTGTCGCTGATGTCGGCCCGCATGCTCGGCAACACGACGTAAGCCGACCCGATAACGACGGCATGAAAGACAACAGAAGATACGAGGCCGCGATGGATAGAGATCATTGTCCCCCTTCCGCAGACATTTCATCCGGCGCCGTGTTCGGTTTTACGACAGTCGATTGCGACGCCGTGACCAGACCGACCTTGCGGTACCCGGCGGCATTGATGATCCCCATCACCTCCATGACACGCCCGTAGTTAATGCCGGAATCACCCCTGATGAAGATACGCGCATCCGGGTTCGCACCCGTGATTGATTGCAGGCGCGGCACCAGAGTTTCCAGTTCCACTGGTGTTTCCTGCAAAAAAATCAGTCCAGCCGCATCAACAGTGATCGCGAGAGGTTCATCTTTTCCGGCCAAGGCATTGGCCTTTGTTTTGGGCAGATTGACCTCAACCCCGACGGTCAGCAGGGGCGCCGTCACCATGAAAATCACCAACAACACCAGCATGACATCAACGAAGGGCGTCACGTTGATTTCGCTCATGGGACGGTGCGCGGACTGGCGGTAGTGGCTCGCGCCGCCACGCCGGGAACGGGGATGAAGCGTCGCCGCCATGACTAACGGTTTTCCAGTTCACGTGACAGGATGGCGGAAAACTCGCCGGCGAAGGTATCCAGACGACTGGCGTACCGGTCCAGATCTTTTGATATCTTGTTGTAGGCGACCACGGCCGGAATGGCGGCCAGCAGGCCCAGCGCTGTGGCGAACAACGCCTCGGCAATGCCCGGGGCGACGACGGCAAGGCTGGTATTTTGCGACTGGGCAATGGAC
>JAJFIE010000329.1 GCA_021775275.1 Rhodospirillales bacterium
CCAGCGGAATGGCAAGGCGGTCCCCTACCTGAAAGCCGTTCCGTCAAAATCGATCCACACGATCCAGCAACTCCGTCTTGCGGGGTTTTCGGCTGTCATTGATCTTGGCACCATGGCCGACGTTGCGGCGTTGCACCGGCATGAAACCGAAGCGCTGGGGATGAAATATTTCAACATCCCTGCCGAAGAAGATATCCCTGGAAAGGCGGATGTCGCACAGTTTCGCGAGATTCTATCGGTCAGGGAGAATCTACCGATTTTGGTCTTTAGCGCCTCGCCGGATTTGTTGGGGGGGATGTGGGCAATTCATCGCCGGGGCGAAGGCTTTGCCCGGGAAGATGCTGTCCGGGAAGGGCGCCGGCTGGGGCTCTCGGAAAACGGCGCCCGTGATTTAAAATCGGACATGCAATTTCAGGCACAATGATTACGGATCAGAAATTTTCGATCCGTCGTCCCAGGTCTTTCAGGACGATTCCGGGCTCATTCTGGCAATCATGTTATTGAATTCCTGCGCCGAGTTGGTGCGCGGGAAGGGGGTGTCGGGTACTGATCTGCCAAGGAACCGGCACAGGGGCTCCCAGCCATCACCCAGGTGATAGACGAGCAGGCGCTCGGGCGGAAATGCCGCCCGGACGTCGGCATTGTTTTTCTCAAAGACGGCGATGGCGTGTTCGCGCTCATCGTACCGGCCATCGAATACCTGCTTGCCAATCAGGTTAACGCCGAGAGATTGTGGATCGTTACTTTTCCGGATGACCTTGCAGATGGTCTTGGACATGCTGTCATACCAGCTTTCGGCGCTACGCAGGGTCAGCAGGATTTTGGCGTCCGGATAAATTGCGCTCAGTTCACGCCAGTAGTAGGTGGAGGGCCAGTCTATGGATGACTGGTAGCCTGCAAAAATCTGTTCCCAGTCTGCGATGCCGCCTCCGGCTACAGTGCGCCAGAGAACCGCCTGTTCCGGGCTGTCGATGACCTCTTTCATGTGGTGGCATGGTCCCATGCCGATGATTCCCAGCGCCTGACGCATGGAATCCGTGCCGGTTCGTCCGAATCCTGCGCCGATGAGCGATAATGCCATGATGCGCGCATCCTGCTGGGAGTGGTTGGGTCGCCTAGAATCGGCGCAGGCCGATACCAACGATAATTGCGCCGAGGCCGACGAGGCTCATGAGTGCGATGTTGATAAATGGTTCCATGATCGTATTCCCCGGTTTCTACCTTAAGGAGGTGGTTGAAATGCTTGATCAGGGAACGCGTTTCCACGCCCTGATCATTTGAGCCAATTTCAGCAGGGAGCGGTTAAAGAATAGTTACCGTAACGGCAAAGTTTCGTGAAGTCTGTGTCTATATTTTCATTAACCCGTGTTCCGTCAGTACGCGGCGTGTGCCGTCCGGTCCCTTGGCCACACGGGATTCGAACCCGCATGCCTGCGCTGCCTCAACATTGATGATATTATCGTCGATGAAAAAGATAGCGCCAGGATCACATGTCAGCGCGTCAGCCACATGATGAAAAGCCTCGGCATCCGGTTTCACGTGGCCGATTTCATAGGACAGGAAATGCATGTCGAACAGGCTGTGAACCTCCTGATTACAAGGTTGGGTCCAGTGAAGCTCGCTGGTATTAGAAAAACAACCCACGCGAAGATGATCCATCACATCGCTCACCACGTCCCGCGCCCCATCGAACAAACCAATAGGCCATGATGTAAATGCGGCGAGAAATGCCGTCGGTTCCAGGGGCAGGCTGTGGGTGTCAACCATGCGTTGGGCAAAGTCTTCGGCGGAACAACGGCCCCGTTCGAAATCCTTTACCACAGGACAATGGAGCCATCGCCGCCAAATCTCTGCATCGTCGGCTTCGCCGGTAAGATCTTTCCAGGCATCAATACCGGCCAAGCGGATAAGAACACCACCAACATCGAACAGGACAACTTCGATGTTGCGCATGGTCATTGTTCAGGCCCTGTCAATTCAGGCGTGCGGCCGTGGCCTCGAAAGACTCAATACCCTCAACAGGGCCGATCGCGGCCACTGTCAGGGGCGATTCCATAACCCGCCGGGCGACACGCATGACGGCATCGGCATCCACCGCATCGACCTTTGCAACCGTTTCCTCGGTGGGAATGGTGCGGCCATAGACCATCAATTGACGGGCCGCCTGTTCACAACGCGCGGACGTGCTTTCCAGCGCCATGAGGATGCTGGATTTGAGTTGCGCCCGCGCCCGCGCGGTTTCTTCCTCATTGATGTCGAGGGTGCTCTTGGCCAGTTCGTCGCACATAACCGGCAATACCTCGGTCACCTCGCTTTCGCCGGTGCCGGCGTAGATGCCAAACAGGCCGCCATCGGAAAAAGACGACATGAATGAATAGACCGAATAAACCAGCCCGCGCTTTTCGCGAATTTCCTGAAACAGCCGCGATGACATGCCACCGCCCAGCAGGGTCGAATAGACCGACGCTGCGTGATAGTCGGGATCATCATAGGAAATGCCCTGCAAACCGAGCAGCAGGTGAACCTGTTCCAGATCACGGTGTTCTCGGAAATCACCACCGGTGTAGCGCGCCGTCTCCATGTCATGTCCATTTGGTGCGGGCAGATCAGAGAACGCCTCGCTGGCCATCGCCGTGAAGGCATCGTGGTCCACGTTCCCGGCTGCGGCAATGACCATGGCGGGTGCGGTGTAATTGGTTCGCATGTAATCCATCAATGTGTCGCGGGAAAATCCGCTGACCAGATCCAGGGTCCCCAACACCGGGCGGCCCACGGCCTGATCCGGGTAGGCGGTTTCCTGAAAATGGTCGAAGACAATATCATCCGGCGTATCGTGGGCCTGATGGATTTCCTGCAAGATCACGGCCCGCTCGCGTTCCAGTTCTTCAGGGTCCATGACCGAGTGTTGCAGGATATCGGCAATGATATCCAGCGCCAGCGGCGTATCATGCTTCAGCATTTTAGCGTAGTAGGCGGTGTGTTCGCGTGATGTATAGGCGTTCACATGACCGCCTACATTTTCAATCTCGACCGCAATGTCACGGGCGCTGCGTTGTCTGGTTCCCTTGAACGCCATGTGTTCCAGCATATGGGAAATACCGTTAATGCCGGGATGTTCGTGCCGTGCGCCAGCATCGACCCAGGCGCCAACGGAAACGGTCTCCACCGTCGACATGGTATCGGTGACAATGCGGAGGCCATTATCGAGCGTGGTAAGGTTGATGGTCATGCGGCGCCTTTATTCTGAGCTTGAGTATCATCAATGAAAGCCTCGAGGACGTCCAGATCATTGGCCAGTGATGTGCAACGTTCATCCCGGTCCATCAGATCAGCGACTTTGTCCGGCAAAGCGGGCACCGCTCCCGTTGCGGCCTCGACAGCCTTCCCGAACTTGGCCGGGTGTGCGGTCGATAACACTACCATGGGAATGGCAGCTTCGCGACGATGCTCACGGGCTGCCGCCAGGGCAACCGCCGTGTGCGGGTCGATCTGTTCGCCGGTGGCATCAAAATGGCGGTGCATCTCCACGGTAGTCTGATCATCATCGTAGCATGCACCGTCGAACAGCATGCGGGCTTCACCCAGCGCGCTTTCGGCTACGTCATAGCGACCGGTATCGCGAAATTCCTGCATAACTGCCGCCACTTTTGCACCATCACGGTGGCACAATTCAAACAGCAGGCGCTCGAAGTTCGACGACACCTGAATATCCATGCTCGGACTGAGGGTCGCATAGACATCGCCCATGGCCATGGCGCCGGTATCGAAAAACCGCGTCAGGATATCGTTGCGGTTGGACGCCACCAGAAGCTGGCTGATGGGAAGTCCCATACGCGAGGCGGCGTATCCGGCAAATACATTTCCGAAATTTCCGGTCGGAACGCTGAACGCAACCGGATTATCCGGTGCGCCCAATTCGGCGGCGGCGGTGATGTAATAGACAATCTGGGCCATGACCCGCACCCAGTTGATGGAATTGACCGCCGACAGATTGTGCCGACCCCGGAACGCCGGGTCATTGAACATGGCTTTCACCAGATCTTGACAGTCATCGAAGGTTCCATCGATGGCGATGTTATGGACGTTGCCATCCATGACCGACGTCATTTGTCGCCGCTGAACATCCGACACCCGGCCTTCCGGGTGCAACATGAAGATGTCGATGGCATGCTTGCCGCGCATGGCGTCGATGGCCGCCGAGCCGGTATCGCCCGACGTTGCGCCGATGATGGTGACCCGTTCGCCACGTTGACTGAGAACATGATCAAACACACCGCCGAGGAACTGCATGGCGACATCCTTGAACGCCAGCGTCGGCCCGTGAAACAGTTCCATCAACCACAGACCATCGCCCAGATCACGCATGGGTGCGGGCGTGTCAGTATCGAACCCGGCGTAGGCGTTCTCAATGATATGAAACAGGTCTTCGTCGGGAATTGCGCCTTCGATAAACGGCCGCATGATCTTGAATGCTGCTTCTTCGTAACGCATGCCTTTCATGCGCTTCAGGTCTGTCGCGGCCAGGGCGGGCCATGTTTCGGGCACATATAACCCGCCATCCGTCGCCAGTCCGGCCAGCAAAACGTCATCAAATCCGAGGACGGGGGCCTCCCCGCGTGTGCTCACGTACTTCAACGCTGCAAAATCCTTTGTCGTGTGTTTCCCCTAATATAGGGAGCAGACCTGGAATGTCCGCACCCTAAATCGCTGGCCAGGTGCGGGCAAGCATGGGTGTTTGATTCAGGACGGCAGATACCGCGCCGTCAGGTGCTGCTTGAAGATGGTGGCGTCCAGCGTGCGTCCCGTCGCCTGTTTCAGAAGCTCACCCGGGCCGACGGATCGACCCTTGCCGTGAACATTGTCGCGGAGCCATGCCAGCAACGGGACAAAGTCACCTTGTTGAATGCTCTGTTCCAGCCCCTCAACAGACACCTTGGCCGCATCGTAGAGTTGCGCCGCTGTCATGGCGCCGAGGCTATAGGTTGGGAAATAAC
>JAJFIE010000330.1 GCA_021775275.1 Rhodospirillales bacterium
CATGAGCAACGACAACCGGTGTTGTTCCATATCGCCTGCCGATCCGGTCCATGCGCTGGAGATCACCATCAAGGGCATGGCGGGCGCCGATGGTGTCAATGTCGGTGATATCGCCAGCGGGCGATACCAGTGGCGCCAATCCGGATTCTGGTGGTTGCGCAAGCCAGGCATTTCGCCATCTGTTGCCTTCCTCCCACAACATCAACGCGCCGTTATACTCAAGTACAGGCAGCACCACGGTAGGTTTGGAAATGGTTTCGGCAAACGGCAGGCCAAACTCGTTCAGCAGCGCCCGGATATCGGCGCTTTTGAACCGCACGTGCAGATTGGCCAGATAGCGAACGCTGGAGGTTTTTTCATCGGACACGGAAAAATCGCGGACATAGGTCGAAACGGTGTTCGCGTCCGGAATTGGCAGGACAGAATGATCCTCGCGCAAGGTCAGACGTTGGAGCAACCTTGTGAAAGCATCGAGTTGCCCCGCGGTCAGCGCCTGCTCACGCGCCGCCGCAGCGGACTCAGCCGTAGCATCCACGGGAACGTCGGTGACCTCGAAGACATCGCTGGCAGCGAGTGTTGGCCCGGAAGAGGCCAAAACAACAAGGCAGCCCATGAGAACAGCCAGATATGCTATTCTTGTGGAAAATCCGCGTTCAAGGTGTGTTGCAAACCAGTGTGGACTCATTATCCTCTGCGTTCCAATCGGCGGGTGACAGTAGTTGGTCCTGACCCTAAGGCAAGAGAATAAAGACAAGCGAAAACAAGGATAATTCCCGGAGGATACGAATGTCCAAGGCCAATTCTCCCACCAACATTCCCAATGGCCTCACATATCGTGACGCGGGCGTCGATATTGACGCCGGAAATGCCCTGGTCGATGCCATCAAACCTCTCGCCAAAGCTACGTCCCGTAGCGGCGTTATGGCGGATCTGGGCGGGTTTGGCGGATTTTTTGATCTCCGGGCTGCGGGGTACAAAGACCCTATCCTTGTGGCTGCCAACGATGGTGTCGGCACCAAGCTGAAGATAGCCATCGAAACAGGGCAACATGATGGCGTCGGCATTGATTTGGTGGCCATGTGCGCCAATGATCTGGTTGTTCAGGGGGCGGAGCCGTTACTGTTTCTGGACTATTTTGCCACGGGCAAGTTGGATGTGGCTGCCGCCAGGGATGTCATCGCCGGGATCGCCGAGGGGTGTCGGCAGGCCGGATGCGCCTTGATCGGTGGCGAAACGGCGGAAATGCCCGGAATGTATAACGGGGACGACTACGACCTCGCCGGTTTTTGCGTTGGCGCGGTTGAGCGGGGCCAGGCACTGACCGGCGCGGATGTTTCGGTCGGTGATGTGGTTCTGGGGCTCGGTTCGAGCGGTGTCCATTCAAACGGTTTTTCCCTGATACGCCGGATTGTCGAGGTTTCGGGGCTGGGGTTTGATGACCCTGCACCTTTTGATCCCAGCGAGACTGTCGGAAGTGCGCTGCTGACGCCCACGCGGATTTATGTAAAAAGCTGTCTGGCAGCGATCCGCAGCGGTGAGACCCATGTGAATGGAGTAAAGGCATTCGCCCACATTACCGGCGGCGGGCTAACCGAGAACATCCCGCGAATCCTGCCGGATGGAACCGGTGTGCGTCTTGAGGCCGGAAGCTGGCCGGCGCCGCCCGTTTTTTCCTGGTTGTCGTCAGCAGGTGGTGTGGCGCGTGAGGAAATGGTGCGCACTTTCAACTGCGGTGTGGGGATGGTGGTCATCGTTGGTCGTGAGTACGCTGATGCCTTGTCTGATGTGTTTGCCGGGGCGGGCGAGATCGTCAGCCGCATCGGGCATGTTATCGATTGTTCAGGCGGTTCGCCGTCAGTGGTGATCGACAATCTGGAAGGTGAATGGCTGGCATGAAACTCGCCATACTGATCTCGGGCCGGGGATCAAACCTCCAGGCGTTGATTGGAGCCGCTGCGGAGCCCGGATACCCGGCAGAAATCTGTCTTGTTGTATCGAACCGCGCCGATGCGGGAGGGTTGAAAATCGCCGCCGCGGCCGGGATCGATACCGCCGTCATCAAAACCGGAGATTTCGACTCCCGGGACGATTTTGATGACGCTCTGGATGCCCGCATTCGCGAATCCGGGGCTGATATGATCTGTCTCGCCGGGTTTATGTGGTTGTTGGGTGAAAGCTTTGTTCATGGCTGGCGCGACCGGCTGCTGAATATTCACCCGTCTTTGTTGCCTGCCTTCAAAGGCTTGCATGTTCAGGCCCAGGCCGTGGAAATGGGGGTGCGGTTTTCCGGTTGCACCGTGCATTTCGTGCGCCCGGAACTGGATGACGGACCGATCATCGTGCAGGCCGTGGTGCCGGTCCTGCCCGGTGATGATACGGAGACCCTATCCGCCCGCATATTGGAGCAGGAACACACAATCTATCCGCTGGCGGTCCGCTGGATCGCCGAGGGTCGGGTGCGGGTATCCGGTGAGAGGGTGCTGGTCGAAGGTGGCGACCCGCCGGAGCAGACCCTGATCAGTCCGGCGGTATAGTGACAGGCGTAAAAGCCCTTAGCCGACCAGTTCCAGATTGCTGAAATAGTAGGCGATTTCTTCTGCGGCTGACTCTGGTGCGTCTGAGCCGTGAACCGAGTTGGCTTCAATGTCTTCGGCGAAGTCCTTGCGGATGGTGCCTTCGTCGGCATTGGCCGGATTGGTGGCGCCCATGATTTCACGGTTACTGGTGATGGCGTTTTCGCCTTCGAGAACCTGAACCACAATGGGGCCCGAGCACATGAATTTGCAAAGATCACCAAAGAAGGCGCGTTCGCTGTGAACCGCGTAGAAACCTTCCGCCTGTTCACGGGTGAGCTTCAGGCGTTTCTGGGCGATAATCCTCAAACCCGCTTCTTCAAACCGGGCATTGATCAGTCCGGTAAGGTTGCGGCGCGTTGCGTCCGGTTTGATGATGGACAGGGTTCTTTCAACAGCCATTGGCTGATCTCCTCAGGTTTTTCATGCTCATGAATTCATCTGCATGGGGTCGCCAAATGATAGTGACCACCGTGCGCGCCGGGGTTATACCCACATCACCCCGGCCATGCAACCGCACTGGTAAAAAAACTTGGAGCCGGTTTCCGTGATGGCCGGAAGCGATCCGACAGCATTGTCAGAAACGATCAGGACGAAACGGCGCCAGATCAATGGCGGGCGCGGCGTTACGGGCGATCTGGGCAACCAGTTCTGCGGTGGCCGGGCCCTGGGTCAGCCCGAGATGGCCATGGCCAAAGGCGTGAATGACCTGTGGCCGAACAGATGAGCGTCCGATAACAGGCTTCGAATCGGGAAGCGATGGCCGGTAACCCATCCACTGGACGCCGCCCTCGACTTGAAGATTGGGCAGGAACCGTTTGGCCTTGCCTAACATGACCTCGGCGCGCCGGTAGTCGGGTGGCGCTTCCAGTCCACCCAGTTCCACCGCGCCACCGATACGCAGACCCGACGACAGCACCGACGCAACGAACCCGTGTTCACCAAAATTCAACTGACGGGTCAGGCTGATACCCGGATCGGGGATGGTGGTGTTATAGCCGCGCTCGGTCTCCAGCGGAATCCGCTCGCCCCATCCCGCCGCCAGACGGTGCGACCATGCCCCGGCGGCGAGGACGGCCTGAGAGGCGGCAACGTCTTTTCCCGTATCAAGCATAATCCGAAGCCCGCCATTTTCATCGGCAACGCCCTGAACGGCTCCCCTGACAAAATCAACACCGTTCGCCATGGCACGGGCCGCCAGATCACGGCCAACCTCGTAGGGATCACTGACCAGCGTCCAGTCCGGCAGGTACATGGCATGGGTAAAACCGGGGCTGATTTCCGGCTCCATCTCCCGGATCGCCGCCTGATCCAGGGCCTCGAACCGGACCCCCAGTTCCCGGCGTAGCGCCCAGCCCCACCGGGATTGCCGGAATTCACGATCCGATTCGTAGAGATGAAGTGCGCCCACCGGGCGCAGGCAATGCGACATCTCGCAGGCGGCGAACAGGCGTTCGGCGGCGGGCAGCGACATTGCCATCAGCGACGCAATAGCCTCGGCGCTGTGGCGAACCTGCGTCATGGAACTGGCCCGCCAGAACCGGTACAGCCAGGGGATCAGCATGGGCAGGTACGCGGGGCGGACCGACAGGGGGCCTAATGGATCAAGCAGCCATTTGGGCGCCTTGGCGAGAATGCCGGGCGACGCCAGGGGCAGTACTTCCGGTATGGCGATGGCTCCGGCGCTGCCGCAGGATGTGCCGGTATGGGGCTCGTCCCGGTCGATCAGGGTCACCGAAAAGCCGCGCTGGCGGAGAACGAGAGCGCAACTGACGCCGACAATGCCGGCGCCGATGACGGCGATATGTTCTGGTTTCTGGCTCATTCACGGTTTCCTTGCGGTTTGAGCTTTATGCCGTCTGCGGCTGATACCTGACAAGCCGTTTTACTCATCGGCGAAGCATGATATGTAGCGCGCCATGTTGCATATTAATGACCTCACCTACCGGATCGCCGGTCGCCTGCTGTTCGAGAAGGCGACGGTGGCCCTCAATGCCAACCACAAGGCGGGCTTTGTGGGCCGGAACGGTGCGGGCAAATCGACCCTGATCAATCTGATCCTGGGGGAGTTGCACGCCGACGAAGGCAGCATCTCGGTCCGGCCCCGCGCCAAGATCGCCTGCGTCGCCCAGGAAGCGCCCGCTGGTTCCATCAGCCTCATCGATTGTGTGTTGGCGACAGACAAGGAACGCGCAGCGCTTCTGCACGAGTCCGAGACGGCGACCGAGGCGGGGCGGATTTCCGATATCCACGAGCGGTTGACGGATATTGACGCCTATACGGCGCCGACCCGTGCGGCGGCCATTCTCAGCGGTCTGGGCTTCGACGAAGCGGCCCAGCAACAACCGTTAAGCAGCTTTTCCGGCGGCTGGCGCATGCGCGTTGCGCTGGCCTCGACGCTGTTCGCCAATCCCGATCTGTTGCTGCTGGACGAGCCCACCAACCATCTGGATCTGGAAGC